>DATCFJ010000943.1:0-6596 GCA_036509605.1 Polyangiaceae bacterium
GCACATCAGGTCGAAGAGCTGACCCCCGCGGCCCGCCGCTATCTGAGCGCGTTACCCAAGACGCGCCGCATCGAAAGCCCCCGCGGCACAATCCTGCTCTGTCACGGCCTCGGTGAGGACGACATGGCCAGCGTGCGCCCCCACGACGAAGGCCCAACGCTGCTCGCCAACGACGCGCTCTCGGAGCTCGTCAAGAGCCGCACGGCGCGCTTCGTCGTCAACGGGCACTCCCATCGGCCGATGCTGCGGACGATCGACGGCCTCACCATCATGAACGCCGGCACCCTGCACCCCAAGCACCGACCCGTATGCTCGGTCGCCGACTTCGAAGCCGGCCAAGTTCAGCTCTATGACGTCGAGCCGACGCAAGTCACCGCGGCCGAACGCTGGTCGTTCGAACGCGGATCTCGGCCAGTTCAATATCTGTGACGCGCCGAAGCGCGCCGCAGTCCTCTCACTCCGCGTCAGACGCTGCGAGCGCCGGCGCTTTGCGCTCGAGCGGATAGCGCGCACGCTGGTCGGTCGCGATCTTGATCACGCCGATCGCGTCGAGCGCGACGATCACGTAGTACGTCGGATCTACCTCGAACCAGCGCGCGGCGAAGCGCGGGCTCATCGAGAACTCGTGGTGGTTGTTTTGGAACAGCTCACCGGCGGTCAAGAAGTCGAACGGGAGCATGTTGCGCGAGACGTCGTCACTCTTGAAGTTGCGGTAGCCGTAGCGGTGGCCGCACCAGTTGACGATCGCACCGTGGATCGGGCCCATGATGAAGTGCGCGGGCAGCAGTAAGAACCACCACAGCGACGGCGCAAACAGCACGTACACCGAGGTGTACACGCCGCCCCAGAGCACGCGCATCATCCAGTTCTGACCGAGCTTGTCGAGCGCCGGCCAGCTCGGGAAGCCACCGTCGAAGCGCGGCTCCGGCTCTTCGCGATGATACGCGAAGGCGTCGTAACGCTTCTTCGTGGCCAGCATCATGGTGAACACGTTGCTGTAGTTCAGCGGGGAGTGCGGATCCTTGTCCGTGTCGCTGTAGGCGTGGTGCATGCGATGCAAAATCGCGTAACCGCGCGGCGACAGGAAGCTCGAGCCCTGCGTCAGGTAGGTGCACAGGTGGAAGAAGCGCTCCCAACCCTTCGACATCGTGAACTGTCGATGCGCGCCGAAGCGGTGCAAAAAGAAGGTCTGGCAAAAGACCGACAGCTGCCAATGCAGGATGAAGAATGCGAGGATGATGTACATTCCGAGAGCCAAGGTAGCCCTACATCGCGCGGCGACAGAGTCATCCTTCGGTCATTTGCCGGTCATTGTCCGAAAATTCCGCTCGGAGCGCCCGAAAACCGCTGCTGCAGCTTGCGGGGTTTCTTCGAAATGACTAGGGTTCCGCCCTCCTTTTGACTGATTCAAAGCAAAAACCACTGGTCGGCCTGATCATGGGCTCGCAGAGCGACTGGGAAACCCTGTCGCACGCCGCTGACGCCCTGACCGAATTAGGCGTGCCCCACGAAGTTCGCGTCGTCTCCGCGCACCGCACTCCGGACCTGATGTTCGAGTACGCGGAGAGCGCCGAAAGCCGCGGGCTGGAAGTGATCATCGCCGGCGCCGGAGGTGCGGCACACCTGCCGGGCATGGTCGCGGCGAAAACCGCGCTGCCCGTGCTCGGCGTGCCGGTGCAGAGCCAAGCGCTGAACGGTTTGGATTCATTGCTCTCGATCGTGCAAATGCCGGCCGGCATCCCTGTCGCGACGTTCGCCATCGGCAAGGCGGGGGCGATCAACGCGGCGCTGTTGGCGGCCGCGATCCTCGGCGGTCGCCATCCGGCGATCCGCGACGCTCTGAAGCGCTTCCGCGCTGCGCGCACTCAAAGTGTCCTCGACAACCCCGATCCCCGAAACTGACGCGGCCGTGCGCATCGGCGTGCTGGGAGCCGGCCAGCTCGGTCGCATGCTGGCGCTCGCCGGCATACCGCTCAATTGCTCGTTCGTGTTCGTCGATCCCAGCGCAGACGCTCCTGCGTCCGCGCTGGGTGCTCACGTCGTGTGCAACTACACGGACGCCCCGGGGCTCGAAGCGCTAGCGGCCTGTGACGTGGTTACGTACGAATTTGAAAGCGTGCCGGTAGAAGCCGCAGACACGCTCGCCGAACGCGTTGCCGTGTTTCCGCCGCCGCTCGCGCTGCGCGTGGCTCAAGATCGCTTCTTAGAGAAGAGCCGCTTCCGCGAGCTAGGCATTGCGACGGCACCCTTCGAGGCCGTCAACAGCGCCGAAGAGCTGGCGCAGGCCGTGGTGAAGCTTGGCTTGCCTGCGGTCTTGAAAACGCGGCGGCTGGGCTACGACGGCAAAGGGCAAGTCGTGCTGAGGCGGCCCGAGGACGTGCCGGCCGCGTGGGCCGCCGTCGCGGCTGCACCGTCGATTCTCGAGGGCTTCGTGCGCTTCGAACGCGAGCTCAGCTTGCTGGCCGTACGCGGGCGGGGCGGCGAGGTTCGCTTCTATCCGCTGGTCGAGAATCATCACGAACGCGGCATCTTGCGTAAGAGCATCGCACCTGCGCCCGCAGTGCCGAGCGAGTTGCAAGGCGCCGCGGAGCACGCCGCCAGCAGAATCCTGGAAAATTTGGGCTATGTCGGCGTACTCGCGCTCGAGCTCTTTCAAGTGGGCGACACGCTAATCGCCAACGAGATCGCGCCGCGCGTGCACAACTCCGGGCACTATTCGATCGAAGGCTCGCGCACCAGCCAGTTCGAGAACCACCTGCGCGCGATCATCGGCTTGCCCTTGGGAGACACGTCGCCCCTGTCGCCGAGCTGCATGTTAAACCTGGTGGGCTCACTCCCGGACTCCGCCGCAGTGCTCGCCGTGCCCGACGCGCACCTGCATTTGTACGGCAAGTCCGCGCGGGCGGGCCGCAAGGTCGGCCACATCACTGTGCGCGGAACAACCGACGCCGAGTTGGCGAAGCGCGTGGCAACGCTGGAAGCGCTGCCCGGCGTGTGCGATTCGCGCTGAGAGGCTCGCACCCGAGCGCGCTGGCACCCGAGCGCGCTGGCACCCGAGCGCTGCCTTCGCGGTGGCGCCAGGGGCAGCCTGCTTGCGCGCGTCCCAGCTGCCCTTCCCCGATAGTTGGAACTCCTCTGCGCCCCAGATGCAAAATTTTTAAGTAGGACGCGCTTCTGCGGCGTCCAGGATGCCCGCGAGAACCTCGATCCATGTCGGAAGGCCGACGTGGATCGGCTCCCACGCGAGGGCACGAGACCGTCCCCAGCGCTCGCGCGAGTGCACCAAGCGCAAAAAGCGCTTCGCCCCGCGCGCGCCTCGAAACCGCCTCGCCAGGGTCTTCAAAGCCGTTTCGCGTCGTCGACGAGTCGCTTCATGTCGTCCTCGTCGTCCGTGCGGTAGTAGCCGCGGATGGCGAGGGTTTTGTCCACGAGGACTAGGTGGGAGCCGTGGATGATGCCGCCGTTTTCGGCGTTGGGGTCGGGTTTGCCGTCTAGGGCTAGCTTGAAGCCGTCCACGACAGTGCGTTTCACGACTGATAGATCGCCCGTCAGGAACGACCACGTTTGCAGGTCAGCACCGTAGTGTTTGGCGTATTCGAGCAAGACCTGCGGGGTGTCGTTCTCGGGGTCGACGCTAAAGCTCACTAGCGACAAGTTGCTGCCACTGGTCGCGACTTGCAGAGCGCGCATGCGGCGGGTGATGCGCGGGCAGATAGTCGGGCAACGAGTAAAGAAGAACGCGGCGACCCAGACTTTGCCGCGCAGGGTGTCGGCAGTGACGCCTCGCGCTTGTTGGTCCACGAGCGAAAAAGCGCCCACTTGGCCGAGGGTCGGCAGCGGTTCGGCGCTGTGATGGCAACCGGCGACGAGCAGAATCAGACAAGCTGCCGGAGCCCCGAGCGCGAACCAGCGTCTGGAAAAAGACGCGGCACGAGGCGTGCGTTTTGCGGCTCCGCGAGTGCTGGCCATGGCGTCTCCTATAGTCGAGCTGGCGTGTGCTGCGGCAATTACGCGTTTTCGGGCTAAGTCGCGCGTTTTGCTAGCCATTTTTGGCTGTCTGCAGCCGGGACGCGGCCGCGGGAGTAGCCGCGAGCTTGCACCCGAAACCCGAAAGGGTGTAGGCAGTCGCCTCACAACGGCTCACAGCCGAGAAAGGGGCACCCCATGCGTTGGTTCCGAAAAATGCTGAATCGCCTCCGTTTCCCGCTCCCCGCCTCCAGCTTCGGCTGATGGCCGAGTCCCGCAGCGCGCGGGACAACCACACGGCCGAGCCTTCCGCGTTCGTCGCGTTGAGATCGGCCGATTCACCAGAAAGCTCCGCGGGCACCGTGCTCGCGGCCTCGCTTTCGCCCATCACGACGGTGCTAGATTGACGCGGTGTCGCGCCGAGTATCATTGCCCGTGAACAACCCTACTGGCAAGCGCCCTAGGTCGACGATCGAAGCTGTGCGGGCGCGGCTCGGCGGACGCGCGCGTACCGATCCTCAAGCGGGCCGCGTGGTTTGCTTCTTGGACACGGGAGCCACCGGCGTTGTGCTCTTCGGCCATGGCGATGAAGTGCACGTCTTCTCCAACGCGGGCTGGGTGCGCCGCACCACCGCCGACGCGCTCACGCAGGTCGACGAGCCCGCCGAAGATCTCAACGACGTCGCCAACGACGTGCGTGTCTTCGCGGCGCTCGAAGAAGGACACCGCGTCCGCTTCCAAGATCTAGGTGGTATGGCGCAAGGCACCTTGATCGAAAAGTGCCGCTACGGTGCCGTCGTGCGACGCGACGACGAGACCGTCATGGGCGTGGGCTTTCGTCGCATCTGGCCGCTCGGCAATCCCGGCGACACGCCAAACTGAGTCACGCCATGGTCGACCATCTCGAGCGCCGCGCGCGCGTCGGATTGTGCGCGACCTGCAGCCACGCGCGCGTGATCCAAACCACGAAAGGCAGCGAATTTTGGCTGTGCGAGAAGAGCAAGACCGACCCGCGCTTCACGAAATACCCGCCTCTGCCCATCCGCGCGTGCCTCGGCTTTGCGCGCTCTGAGCCTGCACCGCGTTGAACGAACAGACGCTGCGAACGCCTTCGCCCGCCGCGCTGTCACGATCGCGGCGGGCCACAGCGCTCGTTCGTCAGACCGCGATGCCAGGCGGCGGGAAGCCGAGGCACATCTCTTTCACCTGCGCGGCGACGCTCTCTTGCAGCTTGGTGTCGTCCGGCGCAGCCACTACTTGGCCCATGAAATCGGCCAATTTGAGCATTTCGTCTTTGCCCATGCCGCGCGAGGTGATGCTCGGCGTGCCGATGCGGAAGCCCGACGGATCGAAGGGCTTGCGCGGGTCGAACGGGATCGAGTTGTAGTTGCCTACGATGCCGGCGCGATCGAGCGCTTTAGCGGCAATCTTACCGGTCACATTCTTGGTGCGCAGATCAATCAAGATCAGGTGGTTGTCCGTGCCGCCCGTGACGAGCGAGAAGCCCTTGCTCAGTAAGCCTTCGGCAAGGACCTTGGCATTGGCCACGACGGCGTGTGCGTAGGCCTTGAACTCTGGCGTGTTGGCTTCCTTGGCGGCAACCGCGATGCCGGCCGTGGTGTGATTGTGCGGGCCACCCTGGAGCCCTGGGAACACGGCGCGGTCGATGTCTTTGGCGAACTCCGATTTGCACATCACGATGCCGCCGCGCGGGCCGCGCAGCGTCTTGTGCGTCGTGCTGGTGATGACGTCGGCAAAGCCGACCGGCGACGGGTGCGCACCGCCGACGACCAAGCCAGAGATGTGCGCAATGTCGGCGGCCAGTTTCGCCCCAACTTCGTCAGCGATCTCGCGGAATTTCGCGAAGTCCAGCGTGCGCGGGTAAGCCGTCGTGCCACACCAGATCAGCTTCGGCTTGTGCTCGAGGGCAAGCCGGCGAACCTCGGCAAAATCGATCCGCTGATCGCCCGGGCTCACGTTGTAACCGACCGCCTTGAAGTATTTGCCGGTGATGCTGACGCTCGAACCGTGCGTCAGGTGCCCACCGGACGGCAATCCGAGGCCCATGATCACGTCGTGCGGTTGGCAAAACGCCAGATACACGGCGAGGTTCGCCGGGCTGCCACTGTACGGTTGCACGTTCACGTGATCGACACCGAACAGCGCCTTCAACCGCGAGACGGCCAGCTCCTCCACCTGATCGATGATCTGCTGGCCCTCGTAGTAACGCTTGCCCGCGTAGCCCTCGGAGTACTTGTTGGTCAGAATCGAGCCCGTCGCCTCGAGCACAGCACGCGACACGTAGTTCTCGCTGGGGATGAGCCGAAGCTTGACCGTCTCCCGAACCTCTTCTTCGCGGATCAGTCGAGCGATATCGGGGTCACGTTCAGCTAAAGAAGGATCACGGACGGTTCCAAGGTTCGGCATGGCGCGCAGCCTACCGCCACGTTTCGGCCTGCGCCACAGCCTTGCAAACTACTGTAATTAATAGATATTTTTTGTTTCCAAACTGACTGCAACAAGTCACGCTGCATTGACTCGATTCTCCCCCGCGACTGGTTAAACTGCGCGACCGTGCGATGGCAAAGCCGAGCCAAGCGAAAACCCCGACCGACCCTGATGGGTCGGAC
>DATCFJ010000944.1:0-2844 GCA_036509605.1 Polyangiaceae bacterium
GCGGCCGTCGCTCGACGCCACCGCCAAGCCGCCCGCGATCAACCCGGCAGGTCCCCCGCCGCGCCAGCCCTTCCCGCCGGCGATGAGTCCACGCGCGCCGGCCGCCGGCGCGCGTGACAGCTCCGCCAAGCTTGTTCCGCCACCACCGGGGCCAACGTCCAGCCTGCCCCCCTCACCGTTGAACGACCAGGAAGAAGACGAAGAAGAGCGGACGCGCATCTACATTCAGGCGAGCCCACCGAGTGTCCCACCGCCGCCCAGCGCTGACGGTCCTTTCCTGCCCGATCCGTTCCTACCGCCACCCGTGCCGCGCGAGGAGTCGAGTGACCCGCGCAGCAGCATGCCGACGCTGCAGCAGATCGATCCTGCGAGTCGACTGCCGACGCTAGCCGTCCCGCAACCGGCCGACCCCGTCGACATGCCGTCGATTCCCGGGCCGCAGAGCTTGCCGGCCATGTCTGTGCGAGACGGCGACCTCGAGCTGTTTCCCGAGACCCCGGCCGCCACCTTCAGCACCGCAGATCTCGACGCGCTGAACGAGCCCTCGGAGCAAACCGAGCTGCACAGTCTGAGCCCGAGCCCAATCCCGGAGCGGCCCTCAACGGCGCCCTCGATTTGGCCCGACGAACGCCCGGCACGCGATCACCTGAGCGGACAGCGCGAAGCCTTCGTAGCACGCGCTGAATGGCTGGAGCGCGAGGCGCGCGCGGCCAGCGATCCGCAAGCCAAGGTGCGGGCGTTGATCGTGGCCAGCGAGCTGTGGGCGTTGCTCGGCGAGCTGCCACGCGCCCGCGAAGTGGCGACAGAGGCCAGTGCCATGCCACGCGCGCAGAGCATGGCTACGCGCCAAGTCCGGGCGCTAGCGGCGGCAGAAGGTGATTTCAAAGCAGTCGCGCCGGCCCTAGAGATGGAGATCCGCGGCGCTGCCACGGTCGAAGCGCGCGTGCACGCTGCGTACTTGAGCGCGGAAGTCCATCGCCTAGCCCTGAACGACGAAGCGACCGCGAAGAAGAAGCTCGACCTCGCGGTGCGCGCTCAGCAAGAAGATCCCCGCGCGCACGTGGCCAAGCTTACGGATCTGCTGGGCAAGAGCAGTGGTCCCGCGCGGGTGCGCTTTCCGGAATCGGAGCAACTCGCTGAGCTGGCTCGCGCCAGCGAAGAATTGCAGCGGATGCGCGGAGCACCCGCGCCCGCCGGCAGTGCGCCGCCGCAGGGTCCGCGCGCCGCATTCGAAGAGGCGCGCCGTGCCTTGTCCGCCGGAGACCGCGAGAAAGCCGCCGACGCTCTGGAGAAACTCGCCAGCGTCGAAGGCCTCAGCCGCGCTTGCGCCTGGCTATCGGCGTGCTTGCTGGGTGCAGATCCGAAAACGCGCGCGCGCGCCATCTCGGGACTCAGCGAGTTGGCCGCGCACAGCGGTAGCCGTCTGGCGCGACGCGCGCTGGTCACGCGCGCCCTCGAGCAAGGCGATGCCGACGGCGTGCGCGCAGCGGTGAGTGGCCCGCAAGGCGAGCAGACGTTCAGCGCGACCGATCGCTTGGCGCTGGCCGCGTTGACCGGCCTCAGCGCCGCCGATCTCGAAACCACCGTCTGGGAGGTCGCCGGAGACCCTGAGCTTCGTCCATTGGCCGCCGCCTTCGTGGCCGCCAGCGGCAACAGCGCGCTCGATGTGCGCTCCGGCAACGAACCGAGCCGAGCTGAGCAACGCTTGGGGCAGTCGTTGGCAACGCTTCCGGCTGAACCGTTCGCTGGCACTGCGGGGCTCGGCTACTTGCAACCCAACGCAGACGCGTTCGAAGCCTCGCATCCCGGCAGTCCACTCGCGCGGTTGCTCGGGCTGGAGTTCGCGCGCGCCGCGCACGCAAAAGGTCCGGTCGCGCTCGCCCTTGCAGAATGGCCACGCGCCACGGACGACCCTGAAGCCGCCCGCGACCAGCAATTGGCCGCCGCGTTCGTGCACGAGTTGGCAGGCGAGCAGAGCTCTGCCGGCGCCGCTTATCGGCGCGCGCTGGAGCTCGAGCCCGGCACGGAAGCTGCGATCCGCGCTTTGTCTCGAACGGCCCCAGAAGGGACTGGCGATTTGCTGATCGCGCTCAGCGAGCGCCTAGGACCGTCGCCGCGCACCGCGCTAGCGGTGCTCGAGGCCGCGTTGCGCCAAGGCTCGGCGGAGCCAGACTCGTATGACGCGCTGATCGAGCGTGCTCGACTCGCCGATCCAGAGCTGCCTCTCAGCTATCGTTTGGCCGAGCTGTCCGCCCGTCGACGCGGCGACGGCGAAGCGCTGCTAGTAGCGCTTCGCGCGCGGCGCGAAGCCGCCGACGACCCTATCGAGCGCTCGCTCGACTTGGTTCGGGAGGCGTTGCTCGTCGCGGAGACAGATTTGAGCTTGGCTGAGCGGCTGCTCGACGAAGCGTGCAAGGCTCGCCCGGCCGACCTCGCCTTGCGCGAGCTGTCCGAACGCATGGTGCCGACCGAAGACGCAGAGCGAGCCGCTTGGCGCGAAGCGCTGGGCGAAACTAGCGAAGGCGCGCTGCGCGCGCGGCTATTTGCGGAAGCGGCGCTGGAGCGAGCTCGCTCGGGCGAGCTCGAGACTGCCGCGCGCGATGCGTTCCTGGCCGCCGAAGGCAACCCTAGCGAGCTGCCACGCGTCGTTGCCGAGCGCTTCGCGGCGTCGGGACCAGCGGCGGCTCGGCTCTCGGAGTCGCTACTGGAGCGCGCACGTGCAACGGAGTCTCCCGAGGAACAACGACAGCTGTACGAACGCCTGAGTCAAATCGACCACGCGCGTGGCGACACTTCCAGCGCGCTGCTCTGGCAAACCGCGATTCTGGAGCAGTCTCCGCAGCA
>DATCFJ010000945.1:0-11817 GCA_036509605.1 Polyangiaceae bacterium
TGATTGGTGGGGAGTCCCCACTATTTTCGCTGCGGGAAGGGTCACGCGATTGGCGTTATCGAAGCCACGGTCACCGGGCAGTACTGTAAACCGATCCTCTCAAGCGGCGAGATGTGACCAATCTTGAGGGCCTTCCGACATGAAAGCGTCGCGCGCCGCGTCGCCCTTCACTCCGCCGGTAGCTCGGATAGGCTCACGCCGAGCACGTGATGGCAGAGGGCGTCTAGGTCTACCTTGGGACCGGTGAAGTGATACGTCTGATGGACGTGCTTGATCGACTCGTTGGGCCCGAGTGCGGCGGCGGGGGAGCTGGATTCGATTTCGTAGAAGCCGCCGAGTGGCGGTTTGCCGGGGGCGGGCGGGCCGTCGTTGTAGCTGTTGACGACGTCGCCCGCGTACGGCGTGGCTTGTTGCTCCCACATGCTGTTCACGTAACGCGCGGCGCCTTTGGGCTTGTCGTAGAGCACGAGCGTGAGCAGCTTCGCGGAGTCGCTATAGCTGCCGAGCGCGGACTTGGCGCGCGCGGGGCCGAGGCCGATTTTGCCGCGGGATTTGCCGTCGCCGCGGAACAGCAGGTAGCCTTGTTGCTCGCGGATTTGTAGGCGATCCGGCGAGACCTTGCCGAAGTAGCGGTCGTTCACGACCTCACCCGCTCCTGACTTCTCGAACGGGATGATCACTTGGGTGCCAGGGACCGGCGCGAACATACCTAGGATCCAGACGCTGAGCAGGCCGCTCTTCTCGTTCCAGGCGTCGCGACCGGTGTTGGTCAGCTTGTTCGAGGTCGCGTAGCCAACGAAGCTCAGCGTTGGAGGGAGCGGCATGCCGAGCTGCGCGCTGGCTTGCTCGGCGGACAGCAGCGCAATGCTGCGCTCGACCTCGACTTTGAAGTCACGCTTCGAATAGTTGCTGACCGAGAAAGCGTGCGTATAGGTGACGCTGGATGGCGTCTCGTTGTGCACCTGCCAGGTGCCCTCTTGCAACGCGTGCGGCGTCTGCCAATTGTCGAAGGTGAACGGCTTGTCCGCCGGGAAGTACAGACCGTACTGGCCGCCTTCTGGGCCGAGCCAGAAGCGATCTTCGCCGCCGTAGTTGTCGAAAGCCGTTCCCGTCTGGCCAGCTTCGATGAACTTGCGATTGATGAAGCCGAGGCTGCGCCCGCTAGCGCCGACGGCGCTCGTCATGACGCGCGCTTGGTATTGGCCGGAGACGGCGATGCGCCCCCCGTTCGCGCCGGTGAGCACTTTGACTGCGCCGTATTTCGAGAGAAACGCGAGGTCTTCGTCGAAGCTAACGGCCGAAGCCGAAGGCGGCGTGGGCGTGGGCAGCGGTGCGGGGGTGCTCATGGCTGGGGTCGCGCTCTGGGTGGGAGCCGAAGTGGGAGCCGAAGTGGGAGCCGAAGTGGGAGTCAACGGTTCGTGACACGATGCCACGAGGCTTGCCCCACTCAGCAGTGTTGCGCCGACGAGCCACCCACTTCTCATCCCGGTGAGGCTAGGGGATCAGGTACGTCGTTGCCAAGCGAATGTTGGCGGCGGGCAGCTCGACGTCGTCCCAGCCGAAGTTAGCGAGGACTTTGGCGAAGCGCAGCCGGTACTGGCTGTGGTTCGAGCGCGCGACGCGGTTTGCGTAGTCGTCGGCCACGCTGCCAGTCAGATCTTCGCTGAGCACGAGGTGCGTGTCGCTCGGCACGCTGGCTCCGCTGTAGAATGGACCGAGCATCGACATCGCGGCGGTGCTCAGCGCGGATTGGTCGAGCTCGGCAAAGAACACGTGCTCCACGCTGCTCTCGCCGAGGCTCTCCGGAGCGCCGTAGACTAGCGCGCTGGCTTGTAAGCGTGCGCTCGAGAATTCCGCGATATGATCGGGAAACGAGCTCAGATCGAAGCTCAGGAAGCCGGTGTAGCGTACGTTCTTCGCGTCGTCTCCGATACACACGCTGGGCGCATAGGGGGCTTTCGCGCTGCGTAGACAGTTGTGGATGCCTTCGCCTTCGCCGTCAGTCCAATTGCCGGTGAGCTGTTGATCGGCGGTCAGCGCAAACGAGACTTGGCGCAGCGTGCTGAAGCCGAACGCAAGCGCCGGCAGAGCGCGCCCCGCGCTGTCCGTCGCGCCCTCCGCGAGCTCGAAGTGATACGTCTTTGCCGCGAACGGGGCGCTGCCGCTTGCCTGCGCGCTGCCCGCTGCATAGAGCAGCGGCGCGCTCGGCGAGACGGTGAGCGCCGTAAGCTCGTCATTCCAGGCGAACGTCACGAGTGCCGTCGGCAGATCGCTCGACCGATACGCGAGCTCGACGCTGCCCGGCGCCATCGGCTGACTGAACCGAATCACGAGCTTGTCGCTACTCCGGACGCCCAGCGCGCCGTCGCTCGGTGTCACGCTGACGACTCGCGGCGGCTCGCGGTCCAGCGCCGAGTTGGCGCCGGCCGTGCCAGCCGAGCCGCCGTCGGCGTCAGCCGGCGGCGCGTCGACCGGGCTCGCCTGGCCCGCGTTGCCCGCGTCCGACGGGCTGCTGAATGGCGCTTCACCGGCGGCGCCAGCCGGGTCCCACCAGTCGTCGTTCGGCCCCGCCTCAATGAAGCCTTGGGGACCCGCGCAGTCGCGCAGCTCGAAGCAGTCGTGATGGCCGCCGGAGCACGCGAGCAGTCCCAACCCCAGTAAAGACAGCGCCCTACGCCGAGATTTCCCACGCCCGATTCGTTCGACCATTGCCAGCACCCGCCTGACCGACAGTCGGCGGCGCAGCTGGGGCAGTTGCGCCCGATCGGCGGCGCCAGAGCTCGTAGTGCAAAAATCCGCCAATCGGCGAGCGTCGCTGCTGGTTAAGATACTGGTTATGGGTCTTCCCAGGGCGAGCGACTCGAGACTAGGCTGATGCTCATGCAGCAGCGATATCTAGGGTTATTGGCGTTGGTCTTCGTGGCTTGTGCGTCCAATCAACCAGACGCGGTCAAGACGCCCGATCAGCTTCTCGAGGATCAAGAAAAGTTGGGTGACGAGCAGCTCAAGAAGGAGCGCAACGCCAACGACTACGTCGACACTTCCGGCTCGACCGATGAAGAAAAGAAGCGTGAGTGGGACGACAAGCAAGCGGACCTCGAGATGCATCGCGCTGCGCATTCGGCGGAGACCTGTCCGGAGTCCGTGATCGAGGGTGACAAGACCATCGACCCCAAGACCGGCAAGCCGCCGAAGGGCTCGAAGCCCGCGGCCAAGGTGAAGGACACTAAGGCGGACCTGACGATTCTGTTCGCGAACGACGGACACGTGAAGACGCTCACCGTGGGCGCGCCGTACGACGAAAACCCGGTTGGCAAGTGTGTGCAGCGCGCCATCAATGCCGTGATCGTGCCCGCCTACCAGGGCCCCGAGCACACGCTGGAGTGGTCGATCGACCTCACTGGCGGCAAGAAGTCGGGCCCCATCGGCGGCGGCGCGCCGAAAGACGAAGGCGCTGCTAAGACCGAGTGACGGTTACGCGAGCCAGAGGCCGAGCACGATCAGCACGCTGAGCAGGCCGACCGAGATCATGGCCAGAGCCTCCCAAGGCTCGCTCCGAGGATCGGTGAAGCGCAACTCCAGCGAGGTGATTCGGCTCACCTCGCGCCGCTTGCGTCCCGAGAGGGCGAGGTTCGCGGCGCGCAACCCTGGGTCATAGTGCTGCTCGGTCTCGATCATCGGAGGATCGACCTGCCACGGCTTTCGGCGCGCGTCGATAGGCCAGTCCTGCCGGGGCAGGGACGGTAAGGCGGAGCGCGAAATAAGTGGCCTTCAGGGGGCGGCAGGGCAGTCGGGGACTGGTTTGCAGCCGCCGTTGTCTTGTCTTTCGGTGTGGTCTGGGTGCAGCGCGCGATGCGCGCGAACCTATCGTGCCAGCGGCTAGCGAAAGCGCGCTTTGCCCTTGGTTTCCCACCACTGGCGGTAGCGATCTTGGGCGCGTTCACGCTCTTTTTTCGGCAAATCATCGTAGTAGCCGAAATATTCTTTGGTCAGGCTCTTCAGCTCGTCACCGGCGGTGCGGCGGAGCTCCTGATTTTCGTTCATCAGGGCGTCAATCAGCCATTCGATGCGGTGATGACCGGAGTTCGCGAGCCACCATTCCTCCCAGAGCGAAGCTTTGGTTCCGAAATCTTGGCGCGTGATCACGCCTAGAGCCCAATGCGCGGAACGCACGATGTCCGGCGAGCCGTCTTCCAAGAGACGCACCAGCGTTGAGATCACGAGCGGGGCGCGCAACTCTGCCAGGGCCTCGATCAAGGTGTGCCGGTTGGCCTCGGGGCGCGTCGCGTCGTTGACGAGCTCGGCGATCTTCGCCTGCAGTGCCTCTGCTGCTTCTGGATGTTGAAGAAGCATGTGACCCGCGGCGAGCGCTGCGCGCTGCACTTCGGGGTCGTCGTCGGTCAGGCGTCGCACGACGGCTTGCGCGGACTCGCTGCTCGGCATTTCCCCGAGCAGGCGCGTGGCCCACGCGCGCACCGTTGGATCGCCGTCGGCGGTGCGAACGGCGACGAACGGCACCGGGCGAACGCCCATGCGTGCCAACGTGCGCAGCACAGGTCCGCACTCCGAGGCCTTTGCTGGGCCGTCACCCGAGCTGCGCCGAAGCTCTGCCGTGAGCGGGCCTGGGAAGATCCCGACCAGCACGGTGATTGCAGAATCCCCAATTTGCACGAGCTGCTCACCCGCGCTCAGATCGCCGTTCATCAGGCGCTGCACGAGCTCTTTGGTGTCCACCGCGACGTCGACGATCACGCTCGGCAACTGCAGTTCTTGGGACAAGTCCCGCGGTGGCAATGGGCGAGCGCTATACGCGAGCGCTCGCGACGCCGGCGCTAACGGGACTCCGCTGTCTTCGGAACCTGGCCCGTATTCGTCCTCTTCGTCGAATACTTCGGTCGAGCTCTCAGAGACGTCGATTTCGGGGGAGTCACTGCTGCTCGGATGTTCGATTGCCGGAGGCTCGGACACCAATTGCAGCCGCGGCAACGAGCCGGAGCGTTGCGAGGGCGGGAGCTCGGCGTCTTCCGCGAAGGGCTCGGTCGGGGTTGGAACGCGCTCCAACGCGTTGCCCACGCCCGGCTTAGTGCCGCGTTCAGCGCGGGGGAAACCGCTCGGCACTCGCGGCGCGACGTCCCAACCGTCCTCCGGGGGCTCGCTGCTGCGCGCTGTCCGCGGAGCACCACTGTCCGAAGGCGGGGGCGGCGGAGAATCGAAATTGGGCAGGGCTGGTAGCGGGCCAATCGAGATCATGCGTTGCACGACCGTCGGCGCAGCGGGGGTGTACACGCGAGGCGTGGGCGGCGTGAGGTGATCGAGGGGCGAAGTGAGCGGCGGAGCGGAACGCGGCGGCGCTGATTGCGGCGGGGGAGGCGGCGCAGAACGCGGCTCAGCGGCGGCCGCGGGCGGAGACGAATCCGGCTTCGGAAGCTGCGACTTACTCGCGCCGTCGAAGCGGTCTTCGATCAGCGAGGCGAGCGTCGCCGTGCGCTCGAGCACGTTGGGCAGGGGCTGCGCTCGTGGGCGCCTGCCAAAATGCACGCTTTGGCTGGGCAGCGGGATTTCCGCGCCCTTGTCGCGTAAGCGCCTGCGCAGGATCATGCGCTCGAACGCGTTGGCGACCAGTGGCGCGAACGAAATCACGTCGCCAATTTCGCTCAGCTCGACGTCCCGCTCGCCGTGATCCCCATACAGGATCAGCACGGTGCGGCCGCGCACTTGCACGGGCAAGAACAGCACGGTGCGGCCGGGGCGACGCTCCAGATCCTTGGCTAAGGCGCCGTCTAGGCCGCCGCTGCCGAGACGCGTCAGCTCGTAGGACGCCGAATCGCGCGCGCGCGACATGGCGCTCGGAAGATCGAGCGGCACGCCGACAGCGACAATGCGCGCGCGCGAAGCGCCGGCACCGGAGGCGTCTTTGCCCTCCGCTAGGTCGCCGTGCACCGCGAAAAGCGCGGCGTACTCGAAGTACTGGCCGGCAAAGTCGAAGAACGCGCGCAGCACGTCGTCACGCGATTCGGCTTCGAGCAGACCGCGCTCGGCCATCGCAGCCGTGTACGGGCCGAGCCGCCGCGGTCGGCTTTGCGGTGTCGGCTGCGCCAAGCTTCGAAAATCCGGCATTGCTGGGGCTCGCGGAACGCGCGGATTGCTGCTCTGCGTCGCCGGGGGCGCTGCGACGTTTAGCGTCGTGCTCGGCAGGTCGGGCCGCACGGTTTGCGGTGGGAGGCGCGAGAGCTGACCTGCGTCCGGCCGACTCGGCAAGGAGCTCGGGCTTGGATCTGGCTTTCCGCTCAGCCGCGCGAGCACGCGTAGCGAACGGCGATCGAGCGGGCTGCCGTAGTCGCGAGCGATGGCTTGGCGAACCCGCACCAAGAGCGCCACCTTCTGCACTAGGGCTGCGCCGAGCGAGAACGAAAGATCCTGCTCGGTCTCGGTGGGCAAGGGTTCGGCGACCGCGACGATCAACGAGCCGTCTCGCTCTTCGAGCGGATAGAGCGCGAAGCGCTGTGCCAGATCTCCAGGGACCAGCCGGCGCACGTGGTCGGGCGCGACGGGGAGCTCGCCGACGGGTGCTGGCTCGAGATCGTGACTCTCTGCCAGCACTTTGCCGAGGCGCTCTTCGCTGACGGCCGCGAGCTCGAGCAAATTCGTCAGCAGATCACCGCCGTACAGCGACTGGCGTGACAACGCCTCTTCCACGTCGCGCACCGAGGCGACCTGTTGGTTCACGATGCTCGAGCTCAGCGAGGGCATTTCCCGAACGAAATGCTTACTCGCAGAGCCTCTATTTTGCCAGCAAGGACCACCGACCGGCGCCGGGGCCGGGCGCGATCAGGCGGCGCTCTTCTTTTCCGGCTTTGCCGTGTCCGGCTTTGGTGTCTTGTCCAGCTTGTCAGGAGCGGCGGCCTTCTCGGTCCTGTCGAGCCGGTGCGCCTGCGAAGGCAGCGCTTCCTCGGTTTTCTTGCGCACGGCCTGAAACAGAGCCGGATCGGTCAGGATCGCGTCGCGTGTCTTGTCGCGCCCTTGTCCGATGCTCTTGCCCCCGAACAGGTAGTGCGATCCATTCTTCTCCAGCACCCCAGCCTGTGCCGCGGTCTCCACCAGGTCTGCTGCGACGTCGATGCCGGTGCCCCAGCGGATGTCGAATTCCGCTTCGGTAAATGGCGGCGCACACTTGTTTTTAACCACCTTTACCCGCGTTCTGTTGCCGACAACGTTCTCTCCGAGCGTTACCTTGCCGGTTCGGCGCACGTCGAGCCGCACGCTGGCGTAAAACTTCAGCGCGTTGCCGCCGGTGGTGGTTTCCGGGTTACCAAAAACGACGCCGATTTTCATGCGCAGCTGGTTGATGAAAATCGTAGGCACGCCCAAGCTTTTGGAATCGTTCAGATCGTGATTTCCGCTGCGTTGCAGACGATCACGCGCCGTCGACGCTCTTGAAGTTCACGATCCAGCAGTAACTCAGCGTCCGCATCGCTCCGGCAGACTCCGCGGTGATCCGGTTCGCTTGTTACGCCGTGTAACAAATCGGGCAAGCGAAGGGGCCGATGTAACATGCTCGTCGAGCGGGGCATTTGCGCGATCGCGACGTCATTCGTGAAGGCCCGACGGGTGACGCCTACACTAGGTGACGGTCCCAGAAGGCGCGCAGAGTGATGTCGGGCGTATCGCCGTCAGCTTCCTCTTCATACCACTCGTGGAAATCCTCCGGCGGCTCTTCAAGCCATTTGAAGAGCTCGTCGAGCGCAGTCACAGCCCTCTTGACCTTCGGGTTGGCCGCCCGTGGTGAGACGCCATTCTCATTGGAGTTCAGCTCTAACAGCCCATACTCGAGCTGGGTCCGAACATCAGCCCATGCCTCGCGTCCTTCAGGGAAGTACTCGTCGCGCCGCTCGCGATAGTAGAGAGCCTCACAAACGGGCTCCGGAAGCGGCTTCAGTGCGGCAGCTGCAGCGCCAATCAGGGACTCGAACACTTGGGCGGATGACGAGTGCTTCTGGACAATTTTTGCCACGCTTTTCGGATCTTTTGCTTTCTTCAGATCGCCGAAAAGCATTTTGAGCTGATCGATCTCGCGTTCTCGCGCGCCGTACTCCTCACGGTAAGCGTTGAACTCCTTCTCCAGCTTTTCGAACGCGGGTCTGGGGACCGGCCCCTTGAATCGAATCGCCTTCACTTTCGCAGGAAGCTCGTCGAGGAACGCCTTCCGCTTGGAATTCCATCGAGGCGTCGCGTGCCCTTCGATATCGAGTCGTTCAACGAGTTCGTCTCGAAGCTCGTCGAGATCCTCTTCGCTCGCGATCTTGCTGACCTGCAATCCGCTTAACACCGCCTTGAGACCGGAAAAATCGAGCGGCGGCACTAGCACTGGAAGGAAGCTTTTGCTCTGCAGCCAGACGCCGCCCAGCTCACACATGCAGAACGCGCTGGCGTAGTAGGCCTCCGAAATCAGCGCCACTACACATGTGGCCTCGTCGAGATTCTCTCGGATCGAATCAACGAAGTCCTTCCCCGGTTTGATGCTTAGCCCCTTCAACGACGAGCAGAAGATGCTTCGATGCGGCACGCCCACGCCACTTTCAAGTAGGTCCACCACAGATTCCACGAGCGCCTTGTCATGAACAGCGTGGCTAATGAAGAGCTTGCCCATGGCGCCATCGTAGTCTGAGTCGATCGCGATTTTGAAAGAGCGATCGTCGTTTCCGGGTCGCGGGACGCTTCATCTGCTAGTCTGCCACGACGGTGTGTACCGGGGCACCCGTGACGCTCGGGGCAGGTCGAGAGAAGCCAGGCCCCACGGAAGCATGGCGCCGCGCGGCGCCCTTCCGCTGCACCGTTGCCAATCGCCGGGGAACCGATGACTATGCTGGCGCATTCACTCGAAGGGCCTGGCTGCATGATCGACTTCAAGAAGTACGGGGGCAAGACGCGGGTCGTGGATGTCGCCGACCCACTGAAGCTGTTTGAATCCCTCGACGTAAAGACCTCGCACACGACCCTGCGTCCCGCACAGATCGAGGCTATACAACTCCTGGCTGCTCGTCGCTCCGAGCGGGACCACGTGCTCAAGATGAACACGGGGGCCGGCAAGACGACCGCCGCGCTATTGTATCTCCGTTCACACGCCGCGGAAAAGCACCGGCCCGTTGTCTACCTCTGCCCGACAATACAGCTGGTGGATCAGGTACTCGAAGAAGCCGACAAGCTGGGCATACTCGCGGTCCATTACCGCGCCGGGGAGCCACATCCGGATCCCAAAGGCATGTCAGGCGAGGCCGTAATTGTCTGCGCGTATGAGAAGCTATTCAACGCCCGCACGACGTTTGATCGTGTCGATGTCGGTTTGAGTCCGTGCGCACTCGTGCTGGATGACGCGCACGCTGGCATCGAGCGCATTCGCGACGCCTTTACGATTCGGCTCGATGGTGGCTCGATGCGTGAGCGGATCGCAGGTTTGCTCGCCCCGGCGCTCAAGGCCTACATGCCGGGTCTTTGGAAGGACGTCGAGCGGGGCGATCCTGCTGCAGTGATGGAGGTCCCCTACTGGATTTGGCGTCCGCTTGCCGACGAAATCCGGAATGCCCTGGCGGAGGAAGCTGATGGCGAGCTGAAGTT
This sequence comes from Polyangiaceae bacterium, assembly GCA_036509605.1. GTDB lineage: Bacteria > Myxococcota_A > Polyangia > Polyangiales > Polyangiaceae > PMG-095. Next base: position 9,613 of record DATCFJ010000945.1, read on the forward strand.
TGTATGGGGATACCTTCGCGATCAGCTCGAATGGTGTCGGTGTCTGGTCTCCGGCGCTAGCGTCGAGATCCTTCCCGATCCGCCGCCTGTCGAGCAGGTGCGCGCGTATCACGATGCTCCCCATCGCCTGTTCACGTCGGCGACTCTTGCCGACGACTCCTCTCTTGTTCGAGAGCTCGGCTGCTCGTCTGCCGCTGCCCTAGCGCCCATTGTTCCTGGTTCCGACCAAGGCGTCGGTGAACGCATGGTGCTCGCGCCCTCCCTCATCCACAAGAACCTCGACCGACCTTGGGTAATGGCTTGGTGCGCTGTTCTCGCGAAGCGGGTCAACGTCGTCGTTCTCGCGGCGAGCGGAGCGGCAGCCGCTGAATGGTCTGCGCACGGAGCAACGGTAGTTCTTGGGGAGGACGTCAGAGAAACCGTGCGCGCCCTTCGCGCAGGCAGGGAACGCTTTGTTGTGTTCGCCAACCGCTACGACGGACTCGACCTGCCAGATGATGCTTGCCGGGTGATCGTGCTTGACGGGATGCCATTTGGCGAAGGCGCAAGCTCTCGTTACGACAGCAGCATCCCGGGCCGCCCCGGGGCTGCCCACAATCGGCTGGTGCATCGCATCGAGCAGGGGATGGGGCGAGCCGTTCGTTCACACGCGGACTACGCTGTGGTGATCCTCGCCGGCCCCGAGCTTGCCCATTTTGTTGCCCGGTTGGATATACTCGAACTCTTCAATGCCTCCACCCGGGCGCAGATCGAGTTTGCGCACGACCTGACCGAGATCGCTCTTCACGAGAAGCCAGGTGCACCTGAGCAAGCCGTTAGCGATCTGGCCTGGTCGTGCCTGACCCGAGCCGAAGGATGGAAGGACCTGTACGATGACAAGGTTCGCACGATTGCCAAGGGAACGACGGAGCCCTCGAAAGCGGCCATCGCTCTCGCGCATGCGGAGCGCGAAGCGATACACTTCGCCTTAACCCGAGAGCCGAGCCGCGCGGCAGATTCGATTGAAGGCGCCCTGACTCAGCACGCCGGGAACGACAAGCAGAAAGGGTGGTACCTGCAGGTCGCTGCGAGGTACCGATTCGCCGTCGATCAGGGACGTGCGCTGCAGACGCAAATTGCGGCATATGCTAAGAATGAGCGCATGCTGGCGCCGCCGACCGGCACGGTAATGCGCCCCGAGCGAGGCGATCGCGCGGATGCGGCTACGGCGGTGTTGCGCTGGTACGCCGGCTTCAGCAACGTAAATGGGGTCCTTGCGGCGTTCCAGGGAGTTCGAGCCCGTCTGGGATTCGAGGTGTCGGCGGATGCCATGGAACAGGGCCTCGCGGACCTCGCGGTTTTCATTGGTGGCGAAGGGTCGCGGCCGGAACATGACCAGGGCCGCGGCCCGGATGACCTGTGGCTCTTCCACGACGCGAGCTTCGTGATTGAAGCCAAGAATGAGGCGGTCTATCCGCGGCTACCGAAGAAAGACTCCGGTCAACTCCATGACAGCCTCCAATGGTTTCGAGATTCGTATCCGAGCCGCGTCGCAGTGAGCATAATCGTCGCGCGCCCGACCGAGGCCGAGCACGACGCTCACTTTCCGGAGGGTACGCGGGTGCTAACACCGCAGGGTCTAGCCTCGCTGCTCGGTAACGTGGAAGGGTTTCTCGCAGATCTAGTCAAGCGCCCCGCCGCGCAGTGGACAGCCAAGGAAGTTGGTCAGCTCATCAGCCGGTGGAAGCTCTCTGCCTCACGGGTAGTCGGATCGTACACAGAGCCAGTGAGGTAGTGCGCGCACGCTTGCGCAAGCGTGTCTCCTAGACCAACACGAGCTTCGTCGCATCGACCCCCGTGCGCACCAATAGAACTGGCACGTCGGTGTCGCCGTGTCCTTCGAGATCCATCGCGGCAAGTCCCTGCTCGAAGGCGTTTTGCAACGAGCGGCCAAAGCCAAGCGCGCGATAGAATGCGGCGGCGAAGGCTCGAGCGGCCTCGTCTCCAATCGAATCGCTCATGCCAACGACTGCGTCGACTACGGTCGCAATCTCGCGAGCTTGCTCTGCGCTATAGCAGGCGCTAAGTACAACGACTCGAATGTCGTCCTTCATCACCGAGAAGAGCCGCTTCAACGCGCTGGCCGTGACCAGACGGTCGCCGCCGGATTCGTCATGCAGCACGATGCCGTCGACCCCAGATCCATGACCGCTGAAGTGAACAATC
>DATCFJ010000946.1:0-4853 GCA_036509605.1 Polyangiaceae bacterium
GGAGCCGCTCTTGAACCAGCCATCCCCTCAACCTGCACATGAGAGGTCGGACGTCGAACCGATCATCGACTTCAAGGCGATTGCGAACTGGGTAGGGTTTGGGCGGCGTTCTGCTCGTCGTCACAAGCGCTTAGTGTTCGGTTTGGCCCTTGTGCTGGTGATCATCGCGGGCCTCGCCATTGTAGTTTTGCCGAAGACCTATCACGTCGAGACGAAGTTGCTCGCGCAGAAGAACCAGGTCCTTGCGGTGCGCAACGACACCGGCGGCGAAGACCCCACGCGTGCGGCTGCCGATACGGTGCTGCGTCGAGAGAACTTGGTTGCTTTGGTCAAGCGCACCAATTTGGTGAACGAGAGTCTGCTGCGTCGCGCCCCCGCGCTCAAGTTGAAGGATTGGCTCGTGCTGCATGCAAGCAAGCCGCCGTCCCAGGAGGAAAAGATCGACGGCCTTGCTCGATACCTGGCAACCAAGATGAACGTGTGGGCGAGTGAAGGCACTGTGACCATTCAACTCGACTGGCCAGATGGGCAATTGGCGTATGCGATCGTGCAAGAGGCGCAGAACACCTTTCTGGAAGCTCGGCACGTGCAAGAGATCGCCGCCATCTCCGAGGCAGAGTCTATTCGCGAAGGTCACGCCACTGATTTGCGCGCGCAGATCGACAAAGCGGTGCAGGAAATTCTGACCCTCCGTGCAGGCAAAGAGAAGAAGCAGGACGACAAACAGAGCGTGACTCGTGCCGCCCAAGCTGCTTCTGCTTCTGCTGCCGATAAGCCTTCCGCGCCGTCTCGTCCGGCCGCCCCGGCGGCAGCGCTGCCGACCGCCGAGGAGATCAACGCCAAGCGGCGCCTGGCCGAGATCAGCGCGGTGATCGACGGCAAAGAGCGTGCGATTGCCAGCTTGGACGAGTTCCGACGTCGCCGCGTGGCCGAGCTGCAAGCGAAGCTGGAAGAGCAACGCGCGGTGTACACGGAGGCACACCCTGCCATCGTCGACGTGAAGCAGGCGATTGCCGCTGCGTCACAAGACTCACCTCAGGTCGCGGCGTTGCGCGGCGAGCTGACGCAACTGCGCACGGAGGCCGATCAGCTGCGCGCGCAAACCGGCACGCCGGCGCCGGTGGCTGCCACTGGTGGCGGTTGGAGCGGCGGTGGCGCCGCCAGGCCGAAGGACGGCCTGTCCGGAGACGTGATTCGGATCGAACAAGAGCCGGCCGAAGACCGTGATCCCGAGATCGTCTTTGCGCGTTCGAAGCTCCGCTTCGCGATCGACGAGTACCAGCAGATCGAAAGCCAAATCCAAGCCACGCGCTTGGAGCTGGACACCGCGCAAGCGGCCTTCAAATACCGCTACGAGGTCGTCGTTCCGGCGGAAATTCCGAAAGGGCCGATCAAGCCCAACGTGCCGATGGTGCTGATCTCGGCGTTGATTGGTGGCCTCTTGATCGGCCTGTTCGCGGCCATCGTTTCCGACGTTCGCCGCGGTACCCTCTTGGAGGCCTGGCAGGTGCAGCACTTGCTCGACCTTCCGGTGCTGACCGAAATTAATTTGCCCATCGATGGCTTTTTCGACAAGCCGGGTTCGCCCGGCGGATGACCCTCGCTGCGCCCAACGCGGCCGCGAGCAAAGCCGGCGCCCCATCGCCGGCGAACGTGCACATCCCGACGCTCGACGGGCTGCGCGCCATCTCGTTTTCGCTCGTGTTCTTGGCGCACGCTGGTTTGGGCGAACGCGTTCCGGGCGGCTTTGGCGTCACGGTGTTCTTCTTTCTGAGTGGCTACCTGATCGCGACCCTGCTGCGCCTCGAAATCGAGCGAACCGGCGGCGTGAACTTTCGCAATTTCTACTTGCGGCGCGTGCTGCGTATTTTGCCGCCGTTCTATTTGACGCTCGGCTTGGCGGTGTGCCTGACGCTCGCTGGTGTGTTGCCCGGTCAGCTACGCCTGATGCCGACGCTCGCTCAGGCACTGCATTTCGCCAATTACTGGCAGGTGTGGCACGGCGTGGCGGGGCAACCGGCGGGCACCGGCGTGTACTGGTCACTGGCCGTCGAAGAGCACTTCTATCTGGTCTTCCCCGTGCTCTATCTGTGGCTTTTTCGTTCGGTTCGGCCCAAAGCTCGCGCGGCCGTAATTCTAGCGGTGTGCGCTGCGGTGCTCGGCTGGCGTTACTACTTGGTCGACGGACTCGGCGTCGTTGCTGATCGCACTTACGCGGCGACCGACGCGCGCTTCGACTCACTGCTCTTCGGCTGCCTCCTCGCCACGACCGGCAACCCCGCTTTGGACGCACCCAAGCAAGGCGCCGGCGCGATCTGGAAGTGGCTGCTGCTCCCGCTGGGCGTGGCTGCGCTGCTGTTTTCGTTCGTCTATCGCTCGGAAGCCTTTCGGCAGACGTTGCGCTACACCGTGCAGGGCCTAGCGCTGATTCCAGTGTTCGTGGTCGGCATTCGTGAGCCCAAGTGGGGGCCGTTTCCTTTGCTCAACCTGCGCTGGGTACGGTTCGCCGGGACGCTGTCCTACTCGCTCTATTTGGTACATCAGGTCGTGCTCTTCGGGCTCGAATATCAGCTCCGCGTTGGCTCCGCGCTGCGCGGCGTGATCGCGCTTGTGCTCTCGGTGTTGCTGGCACTGGCGATGCACCGCTATGTGGAGCTACCGAGCGCGCGCTTGCGCAAACGGCTGGCCTCCGATCGTGTCGTGCCGTTGCCTTCCAGCGGGCACTTGGTCGACTCGGGCGGCGCGACGGCCGATGTGAGCGGGCCGTGACTGATTCGCTGCCGGGGGCTCAACCGCGAAGTGCGCCTGCACAGGCGTCCTCCCGGCCATTGGTCGTCGTGGTGGTCTTGCTCGCGCTCTCGACCATCGCTCTGATCATCATCGGCAATGGCAACCCGCTGTTTGCGGTGGTCCCCCTGGGTGGCTTTCTGTTTCTAACGATGCTGGTCAAGATGCCCTTGCGCTGGCCCGCGCTCGCCATGGTCTTCTGTGGCATCACGCTCGAAAATCCAGGTGACGTCCCAGCTGAAGGCCGCTGGAAGTCACCGCTCTATCCGCTGGGTGCGCTGCTGATGGCGCAACTGAAGCAAACCATTCCGATCGGCGCCCTGGTGATCACGGGCATCGACGTGCTCCTGATCTTGCTCACTGCGCTCTTGATTCATCGGCGTATCGTGGGCTCCAAGATCGATACCGTGGGTTGGTTCCCCACGCCGCGTCCCCTGGTGCTCGCCGCGTGGACGTGTCTGGGCGGGGCCGTCCTCATTTGGGGCTTCGGCTTGGCGACGGGCGGTTCGTTCCGCTTTTCGCTCTGGCAGGTCCAGCGCATGATCTACCTGCCGTTGATGTTCTTGTTTCTGCAGGCCGCTATTCCCGGCGCCGGACTGAACCAGACAGCTGGGCGCATGTTGCTGGTTGCTGCGGCCATCAAAGCGGCGGTGGCCATCTATGTGGTGCACATACTACCGGACATCTCGTACGCGACCACGCACACGGATTCCATGCTCTTTGCCTCGGCGATGTGCGTGCTCGTGCTGCTGATGTTCGAAAAGCCGTCGCGCACCTCGCTGCTTCGCTTTGTGTTTTTGGTCCCGCTCTTGGTAACGGGCATGATCGCCAACAACCGGCGGCTGGTCTGGGTGGAGCTATCGCTCGGTCTCGTCTTCGTGATGGCACTATCGCGTTTGACCCGAGTGAAGCGCAACATTCTACGAGTGCTTTTGTTCATTCTACCGATCATGCCGATCTACCTCGCGGCAGGTTGGAACCACGCGACCGGTGTGTTCGCCCCGGTGAGAACCATTCGCTCGGTCATCGACTCGAAGTCGGACGGGTCGACAGAGTGGCGCGATCTAGAGAACTACAATCTGTTCTTCACGATCAAAGGCCATCCGGTGCTCGGCACTGGGCTCGGCCATCCCTACGAGACACCGATTGTGCTGCCCGATGTCTCATCCGTTTACGAGCTCGAGCCGTACTGCCCGCACAACAGCGTGCTCGGCCTGTGGGCATACACGGGCTACTTCGGTTTTTCGGCGATTTGGTCGATCCTGGGCGTTGCGATATATTTCACCGCGCGGGTGATTCGCGCTGCCACCGATCCGGATGACCGCGTTGCTGCGCTGGGCTGCATGGCCGTCTTCGTCATCTACATGTTCCACTGCTACGGGGATCTCGGGCTAGGCACGTGGATGTCCGTATTTTTGGTATCCTTCGCGATGGTCATAGTGGCAAAGATGAGCACGCGCCTCGGTGTCTGGCCCGGGGGCTCGCCTGCGCCAGTGGCTCGTCGCGCTCCGACCCGAGCCATTCGCCCCGAAGCCTCGCGTTTTTCCGGGGGCTGATGATAAATATTGGCGATGGCGGCGGGTTTGCCCGCGCCTTCGTTAGCCTCGGCACCTTGCGCGCTAGTGGGCTTGGTTGGTTGACTTCCCGCGGAGCACAGCCCTATATCGGTGCTGATGCGGAGCGAGCGTCTCGGTTCTTGGGCCTCGGTTGGTCGTCGCAATTTGTGCGTGGCAGTCGTCGCGCTGCTCGCTGCTGTCACCGGTTGCGCGCACACCGGTCCGTTCATTTGGGTTGACAGCTTACCGCCAGCGCCGCCCCAGCAGAGCGAAACCTACCTGATCCAGGGCGGTGATTTGCTGGACATTCACGTCTACGGCGAGGACCGCGTAACCGGCAAGGCGCGCGTCCGCCCCGACGGCCGCGTAACCCTACCGTTGCTCGGTGATTTGCTGGTTCGCGGTAAGACTCCGATCGGGTTGGCAAAAGAAATCGAGGTCGGCCTACAGCGCTTCATCAAGGAGCCCGTGGTCACCGTTGGTATCGACGAGACGCACTCTCTCAGCGTC
>DATCFJ010000947.1:0-5988 GCA_036509605.1 Polyangiaceae bacterium
GGCGGGGCCCCTCCGACCAGCGGCGGGGCGTCGGCAACTGCGGGTCAAGGCGCCTCGTCTGGAACTAGTCCCGGCTCGGGCGGCACTTCGGCTCAGGCCGGCGCAGCGGGTACCGGTCTGCCCTCGGCTGGCGCTGCTGGAGCGGCACCGGTACCACAGGCACCGCTTAGCAAGTTCATCGTGGTCGATCAGTTCGGGTATCGCCCGGACGCAGAGAAGATCGCCGTGCTGCGCGATCCCCAAACGGGCTACGACGAGGCGGACTCGTTCGCGCCTGGCAAGAGTTACTCACTGGTCGATGCACACACCGGCATGGGCGTGCTGAGCGCTGCACCCGTCGTTTGGAACGGCGGCGCGACGGATTCATCCTCCGGCGACAAAGCGTGGTCCTTCGACTTTTCTTCGGTGAGCGTGCCCGGGACGTATTACGTGCTCGACGTCGACAACGGGGTTCGCTCCGATCTGTTCGACATCGCCGACACCGTGTACCGAGAGGTCTTGAAGCGCGCCGTGCGCACGTTCTTCTATCAGCGCGTCGGGCAAGCGAAGGACGCGAAGTGGGCGGGGGAAGGCTGGGCTGACACGGCCGACCACGTGGGGCCAGGCCAGGATCACAATTGTCGGCTGTTTTCCGCCAAGTCCGACGCTTCTACCGAGAAGGACCTGTGGGGCGGCTGGTTCGACGCTGGCGACTACAACAAGTACACCAATTGGACCGCCGGCTACGTCATCTCGCTCTTGCACGCCTACCTGGAGAACAAGGCCATCTGGCGCGACGACTACGAGATCCCGGAGTCCGGCAACGGCATTCCCGACGTGCTCGACGAAGCCAAGTGGGGTCTAGACTATCTCGGGCGTTTGCAGAATGCCGATGGCTCGGTGCTGAGCATCGTCGGGGAAGCCGGCGGCAGTCCGCCTTCGGCTGCAAAAGACCCGAGCTACTACGGGCCCGAGAGCACGTCTGCGACATCGAGCACCGCCGCGGCCTATGCGCTCGGCGCGACCGTGCTCGGTTCACTCGGCAACGCCGCGCTGACGACCTATGCGGCGGACTTGAAAGCACGCGCCTTGAAGGCGTGGGCCTGGGCGGATGCCAACCCGAGCGTGACCTTCAAGAACAACGATGGCGCCTCGGCTGGCCTCGGCGCTGGCCAGCAGGAAACCGACGACTATGGTCGTACGATGATGAAGCTCGAGGCCTCGGCCTACCTGTTCGAGCTCACCCAAGACGCCAAATTCCAGTCTTTCTTCGACGCAAACTACAAGACGTCGAAGCTCGTGCAGGGTAGCTACCTGGCGCCGTGGGAGCCCGCTACTCAATTGGCGTTGCTTTATTACACATCGCTGCCCGGCGCGACGGCCGCGGTAAAGGGCGACATCCTCAAAGCCTATGGGGCTGGCTTGGACGGCGGCGATAACCTCCCGGCGCACAAGAGCAAGCTCGACCCGTACGGCGCTTTCTTGAAGGACTACACCTGGGGCAGCAACAGCACCAAGTCGAACCAGGGCTCCTTGTTCTTCGACTCCGTGACGTTTGGCGTGGACGCGACCAAGGTTAGCGACGCGCGGCTAGCCGCCGAGCGCTACGTTCACTACGTGCACGGCGTGAACCCGTTCGGCTTCGTGTACCTGTCGAACATGTTCGACTACGGCGCGACGACCGGCGTGACCACTTTCTATCATACGTGGTACGCCCACGGCAGCGCGACCTGGGAGAAGGTGGGCGTCTCCAAGTACGGCCCCGCGCCGGGCTTCCTCACGGGCGGCCCGAACCCCAGCTACGCCGTGGATGGCTGCTGCGCGGCGGGCTGCGGTGCCGGCAACAGCTGCACCTCCGAGCCGCTTTCACCGCCGCTCGGGCAACCCGCACAGAAGTCGTACAAAGACTTCAACACCAACTGGCCCCTCGATTCCTGGGCCGTGACCGAAAACAGCGACGGCTATCAAGTAGCGTACATCCGGCTATTGTCGAAGTTCGTGAAGTAATCAGAGCCTCCATAGTTCAAAGGCTAGAATCCCGTTTTTGCCAGATACAATTGCGCCGCTCAGACTTGGCGCGCCTTACGTTGAGCCGCGTCGAAAGCTACCTCGTGATCGCGGTTTTTAAAGCCGTCGAGTGGCACAATCCGGCACAGAAAGCGCGGTATGCTTCGTGCTTATTGGCCGGCTGTATGTGGAACGCAATGCGCCTCCTGTGTCTCTGGTGCCTGGTTTGTGTCGGCATAGCCGGCTGTTCCGGAACCTCACAGTCGGACGGCGTGCCTGCGCAGAGCGGCGCGGCTGCGTCTCTGCAGGGCGGCGCGGCTGCGTCCCCGGAGGGCGGCGCGGCTGCGTCCCCGGAGGGCGGAGCCGACGCTACGGCTGGCGGTGCTGGCTCCGCATGCCAAGCGGACGCAGCGTCCCCGGTCGCGGGCGTAGCTCCGGAAGGCGACGCGTGCCCTCCGGGCTACTGGCTGAACAGCGGTCGGGCTTGCGGCCCTCCCCCTCCCGGTGAGGTGTTCCCAACGAACTGCTCAGCGACGGGCGATGGCCTCTGCTACCGGCTTTGCGCGACGAGCAACGATTGTCCGGACCCATGCGCGCAAGCCTGCCGAGGCATGCCCTTCTTCGCGGGCAGCGACACCCCAGCGGGCGCAGAGCCCGTGTGTCAGACGGGGGTAGCGGAGCGCTTTCCGGCGTCGTGCGAGTCCACTCTGCGCTCGTGCTTTACGGACTGCAAAAACGGCACGGCAGCTCCGCAATGTGCCATCGACTGCTGGAAGGCGGCAAAGTCCTGCGCATACGACGCCTGTCTGCCCGCCTACAGCGATTGCACCGCAGCGTGCGCCGGGACCCACACCGGGGATGACGCGTTCAGCGCGTGTGAGACCGCGTGTACGACAGCAGAAAACGACTGCCGGGGGCCGCAGTGATCGTTGTCACCCAACCTCGCGTCGTGAATAGGCCACCGCGAGCTCCTCGTACACGACGGCACAGCATCCAGGATTATTTCGCGCGTAGTGGGTTGGCAAGCGGGCGCGGCGTGCAAAGCGCGGCGCGCTCGCTACCGGCTACGGGTTCACGCGAGCGGGGGGCTTCTGATCTGGTCGTAGCGTCGGCGAGGTGACGGCTTCGCGGATAGTTCGGCTGCGCGCGAGATCGGCACGCATCAGCACGACTTGGTACGGGCGCCAGGTCGACATCGTGAACTCCCCCTCGTGAAGACGACGTAGCTTGCGCCGTTGGCGAAGAAGCCGCCCGTGGGCACGCCAAAGATCCCCAGCCCGATGCCCGGCACGGTCGGCGGCTGGTATGCCCCAGCCGTGCGGAAAAAGGTCAAATCGATGCAGTCTCGGGGGTCGTCGTCCTGTCGCGCCCAGGCGATAGCGTCTGCAGCCGGCGGCGGCGTATACTCGGGGACGGGCTCCGAGTCGCCGAACAGGAAGTAGATCGTGCCGAGCGGACCGCGAAAGCTCGCGCCGAGGTCGGTTCCCGCTAGTTTGGCGCGAGTCGCTGTGAGACTCGAGGTCGGCTGAGTCGGGTCGCTCGCATCGGAGTCGCCAGTCAGCTGACAGATTTTGCGCGCTCGACCGTGCGGCGCGACGGCCGGCGGCTCACTGGCAACTGCGGTCGATGTGACGCTGAGAGCGAAGGCTGCCAAGACGAAGCCTCGAATCCGTTTCGAAGACGTTGCTACGCGGCGCCACGTCCCGCCGAAAAGCTGATCCGTTGCATCTTGCATTGCGAAAAACACTCTTCAGCAAGAGCCGCGCGCAGAAAATGGTCATCTTCCCCGAGCAAGCGCGCTGAGCATGGGTTGGCAAGCGGGCGCGGCAGGCAGAGCGCGGCGCGTAGCTCAGAGCAGCGCCTCGCGTACGCGAGCCACGGCCGCCTCGATATCGCGCACGACGAGCGCCGCATCCAACCGGAGCACGCGATATCCCGCGCGAACCAGCACCGCATTACGGCCCTGATCGGCCCGCACCCGCTCGGCGTGATAGCCGCCATCAACCTCGATCACGAGCCGCCCCGCGGGCGCGTAGAAATCCACGATGAAGCGCCCAAGCAGCGGCACCTGCCGGCGAAACACCACGCCCAACCGCCGCCCGCGAACACGAGCCCAGAGCAGGTCTTCGGAAGGCGTCAATGCATGCCGCATCCCCCGAGCACGCTCGTCGAGCACCGCGGCCCGTGCAGCACTTCGATTGCGAAGCGAGCGACCTCGCTTTCGCTGGACGATGTGAAACGAGCGCGTCAGCGCTAGTCCGCCCGCGCCGTGCTCGATCGCACACTGTCGCCTTCGCTAGCCGAGTACGTCGAATCGCGCCGTAGGACCCTCCCCCGCGCGCGGCGCGCTCTGGCGCCGCGTCCGGGGTTGAGGGTCCCGGCGCGCGCAGCCACCCGAAGGGCGGCGAGCACGCACGGCCGCACCGCGCCGCTCATCGCAAGGAGCAGCCCCGCGAGGAGCAGGTATGTAGGCTGACCGCGCTCAACGTGCTCTTTGCACCTCGCTATTTCACCCGCCGCGGGCGGTAACGGTTCCGCCAAGCGACGGCATCGGGCAAGCTCTTTGTAATGCATGCTCGGAATGCGCTCGGGTGCAGCGTGCCGCGCTTTGTCGGCCTGGCGGGCGCGTGCGCGTTGGCAGTTGCCGTAGCTGCCTGCGGTTCCTCGGCGCCGGGAGGCAGCAATCACGGCAGCGTGGGTGGCGCGCAGAGCGGCGGCGCGGGCGGAGGCAACGGAGGCAACGGAGGCAACGGAGGCAACAGTAGTGTGTCGATTGCTTCGGCCAGCGTCGCGCGGCGCCTGTCGCGCAGCGAGCTTTCGAACCTCGTGAAAGACGCGCTGGGCGACGACGGCGTGGCGACTCTCAAATACCTCGCGGAAGACGAATACGGCCCTTTCGACAACGACTACACCCTGCAGAAGGCCTCACTCGCGCTGATCGAATCGCTCGAAGCCGCCGCCGACGACATCGCCGCCCGCGCGGTACTTCCGGCGAACCGTGCCCAAGTCGTGCCGTGTAGCCCCTCCGGGCCGGGCGACGCGGCCTGTCTGCGCAGCACGATCGAGAGCGTCGGCCAGCGGCTGTACCGGCGCCCGCTCAGTGAAGAGCAGATCAGTGCCTATCTAACCCTTCAGAGTTATGCGACGGAAACCACACCAGGCATGACTCACGACTTTTATACGGCGGTCGAGCTGGTACTCCGCAGCATGCTCCAAGATCCGGAGGTCTTGTACCGCATCGAGATCGGCACCCCTACCGCGGAGCCCGGCGTCTTCATGCTCGACAGCTATGAGATCGCCTCGCGGCTTTCGTTCTTGCTCTGGGGCAGTGGTCCCGACACGGCTCTGCTCGACCAAGCCAAGGCGGGCGCGTTGCTCGACGGCGCCTCGCGCAGCAGTGCCGCTGCGCGCTTGCTCGGCGATCAGCGCGCGAAGCTCCAGCTCGAGCGCTTTCACGCGATGTGGCTCGGCTACCGGGCGATCCCGGCGGCAGCCGATTTGGCGGCATCATTTAGCCTCGAAACCAATAAATTGATCGAAAAAATCGTGTTCGACCAGCCGTCGAGCTACCTCGATTTGTTCACCTCGCCGACAACGTTCGTCAATGCCCAGCTCGCTACGCAATACGGATTGACCGCGCCTGCAGGCGGCGAAGGCTGGGTGTCGTACGCCGACGACAGGCGCGCAGGCATCTTGTCGCACGGCAGCGTGCTGGCGGCGTTCAGCAAATTTTCGGATACCAGCCCCACGCAGCGCGGCGTCTTCGTGCAAACGCGGCTCCTGTGTAACAAAGTCGCGCCGCCGCCGGCCAACGTGAACGTCGACCAGCCGCCGACCGACGGCGACAAGGTCTGCAAGATCGATCGCTACGACGCGCACCGCACGCTCGCCAGCTGCAGCGCCTGTCACGCGCAGCTCGATCCCATCGGCTACGGCCTCGAGAACTACGACATTGGCGGCAAGTACCGCACGCACGACGACGCACACCCCGAGTGCGTCTTG
>DATCFJ010000948.1:0-10327 GCA_036509605.1 Polyangiaceae bacterium
CGACTTGCGGGGGCGTGCTGTTGTCACAGAGGCGCCGCGGCCGTCTGGCCTTCGAAATGCTGCAGGAGCTGAGCCGCCGCAGCCGGCCCGGGACGCTGCTCGGCACAGTCGTGAGTCTGGCGCGGCGTCGCGGGTAGTGCCGTGTCCCAAAAACAGCGACATAACCGAGCTATACTCGTCCTGCGGTGAACGCTTGAGGAAGCCTACAGCGAAGACTCCAGGGGCGAAACCGGAAGCGTCCGTGAAGAACGAAGACGCGCTCACTCGCTATCGCGACAAGCGCGACCCGCTCCGCACGAACGAGCCGTTCGGCGCCGAGCACAAGCCGGCGGCGCGCGAGACACGCACCGGGCGCTTCGTGGTGCACCTGCACGATGCCACGCGCCCGCACTACGACGTGCGCCTGCAGATCGGCGGCACACTGAAGAGCTTCGCCGTGCCACGCGGGCCAAGCCTCTCGGCAGGGGACAAAAAACTCGCCGTGCTGACCGAAGACCATCCGCTCGAATATCTGGAGTTCGAGGAAGTGATCCCGGACGGCAACTACGGCGCAGGCGCGATGATCGTCTGGGACGTGGGGCGCATTCGCTATCTGGAGACGACCGCCGAGCGCGGGCTCGAGATCGGCAAGCTCGACTTCGAGTTGGACGGCTTCAAGCTGCACGGCCGCTTCGCGCTGGTGGCGACGGGGCGCCGCAAGGCGGAGAGCCCGGGCGACAAGAAAGCCAACGAATGGCTACTGATCAAGAAGCAGGACGCCTTCGCACACCCGCCGGGGGATATCTTGATCGAGCAGCCGCACAGCGTGATGTCCGGGCTGACCGTGGCCGAGCTCGCGGACCGCGAGCGCGTGGTCAGCGAGCTCGAGGCGGAAGCGGAGGCCTTGGGCGCGGTGCGGGCCCCAGTCGAGGTCAGCACGGAAGTGCCCATGCTGTGCGCTCTGAGCGGCGCCGAGCTGACCGACCCAACCCGCCTGTACGAGCTCAAGATCGACGGCGTGCGTATCGTCGCTGATAAGCATGCGCGCGCGGTGGCTTTGCGTTACCGAAACGGCCGCGCTGCGAGCTCGAGCTACCCGGAAATTGCGCGCGCCGTAGCCACCCTCGCGCCGGAGCGCGTGGTCCTCGACGGCGAGGTCGTGGCCTTCGACGAGCAGGGCCGGCCGAGCTTTCAGCGCATCGCGCCGCGCATTCACGCCGAGCGCCCGCTGGACGTGAAGACCGCCATGAACGAAGTCCCAGTGAGCTATCTGGTCTTCGATTTGCTCGCGCTCAATGATTTCGATTTGCGTGCTCTGCCGTTGGCTGCGCGCAAATCCCTGCTGCTGAAGCTGGTTCGAGGCAAAGGTTACGTGCGCGCGCTCGATCATCTCGAAGGCGAGGGTCAGGCGCTGTTCGACTTGTGCCGCGCACAGCGCCTAGAAGGTGTCGTGGCCAAGCGCGCGGATTCGCCGTATCGGCACGGCCCGCGGCGCACGGAAGATTGGGTCAAGATCAAGACCGAGCGCGACGACGATTTCGTCGTGGTCGGCTTCATGCGCGGCAAGGGCGCGCGCGGCCCGCTCGGAGCGCTGTGCGTCGCGAGCTACTCCGGCGAGCGTCTTCTCTATCGAGGTCGCGTGGGCAGTGGGCTCGATGCCGCCATGCTCCGCACCCTGGAGCAGACGCTACAAGCGCTGCGGGTCGACGAATTCCCCGCGCATGGCAGCCCGCCCGAAGACGCGAAGGGCGCAGAGTGGGTGCGTCCGGAGCTCGTCGTCAGTGTGCGCTTCTTGGGCTTCACCGAAGGTGAAGCGCGTTTGCGCGCGCCAGTTTTTCAAGGCCTGCGCACCGATCTCAGCCCTGGCGACTGCCGCGCCGCGCCGCCTGATGAATTGATCGAGGAGGCCCCCGCCTTAGCGCCCGCCGAGCCCAGCCCAGCGCAAGGCGGCAGTGCCACCACGCGCGTCGCGATCACCAACTCGGCAAAGGTATTCTGGCCCGAAGAAGGCTACACGAAAGGCGATCTATGCGCGTATTACGCCGCGATCGCCGAGGTCATGCTGCCGTTTTTGCACGAGCGCCCCGTGGTCCTCGTGCGCTACCCCGACGGCATTGCCGGCAAACATTTCTATCAGTGGAACGTGCCGGTCGGCACACCGGAGTGGATCGAGCGTATCGAGCTAGTCGACGAAGACGACCCGGGCGGCCGGAAGAAGACGCTATTTTTGGTCGATAGCGCGGACGCTTTGGTGCACATCGCGAACTTGGGCTGCATCCCGCTGCACGTGCTCGCTGCACAGCGCGGCTCGCTCGATCAGTGTGATTTCCTCACTGTCGACTTCGATCTCGGCGAGCGCCCCTTCTCCGACGCCGTGCGCTTGGCGCTCGATCTGCGCGCGATCTTGGATGACGTCGGCTTGGTCGGGTTTCCGAAGACCTCGGGACAAAAAGGTTTGCACGTGCTCGTGCCGCTGGGCCCTGGCGTGAATTACGACACTGCCAAGCTGCTGGTCGAGCTGCTCGGGCGTCTGATCACCGAAAAGAACTCGACGATCGCGACGATGGAACGGCGCGTGAGTCAGCGCGGCTCGCGCGTGTACGTCGACACAGGTCAAACCGGACCGTCGCGCACGATTGTCGCTCCCTACTCGGTGCGCGCGCACGCCGGCGCCACGGTGTCCGCGCCCATCGCTTGGGAAGAGCTGCACGTTGCGCTCGACACTTCGCGCTTCAGCATGCTCACGATGCCGGGCCGCGTGCTGGAGGTCGGCGACCCCTTTGCAGGCTTCATGAGCGCGCGCCCCGACGTTTCTGCTGCAGTGGCCGCGCTCTCCAAATATCTGACTTAGGGCGCGCGAATGGCTAAGTCGGTCGATGCGATGAATCGTCAGAGCCGGGATGCATCGGCCGCGAGAGCGATCGACTTAGCCA
Source organism: Polyangiaceae bacterium (assembly GCA_036509605.1). GTDB lineage: Bacteria > Myxococcota_A > Polyangia > Polyangiales > Polyangiaceae > PMG-095. The sequence goes on from DATCFJ010000948.1 coordinate 2,913, forward strand.
TTCGCGGCCCCCTAGAGCAGGCACTGCTCGAGCACGTCCGCGTTCGGTGCGCTCATCGCGCAGTCGAACGCGTGACGCGACACGCGCGCACTGCACTCGCGGAACTCCGGGTCATCCTTGGCCTTGTCGCGGGCTTGGGTCTGCAGCTTGTGCAGCTCGGCTGCGTTCGTCCCTGGGCGATCCGAGTTAACGAGCAACTCGACGTAGTGGTCGAGCAGTGCGTCGCACTCGTCGTGCGAGGGCGGCTTGCCGCACGCGCTGAGCAGCAGCACCGCCCCGCCGGCGAACAGCGCCGTCCGCGCGCGCCGAGCCGAGCGAGCGCTCATCGAAAACAATCGTCGACGATCTCTTGAGAGGTCTTGGCGTTGTGCACGCACTGCATGGCACGCTGGGTGATGCGCTTGCCCACGCAATCTTTGAGAGTGTTGGTGGCCAGCTCCTTCTTGGTCTCGTCGACCTGCGCTCCGACGGACTTGGCGTCGGTGCCGCCGCCGCTCTTGGAAAGCTCGAGCGTGGCGATTCGTTCCACGATCTCCTGGCACTCCTTGTCGGAGGCCGGGTGCCCGCAGCCCAAACCGAACCCGAACGAGAGGACGGGCAGCAAGTAGGAGAACGTGAGCCAGCGGAGCGAACGCATGCGGTTCGCGCTTTTTGCCCGCTTCCCGGCTGTAGGGCAACTGGGGATTTTCGCGCTGCTTCGCGCGGCCTGAGCGCGGGATTCCACGGGGCAGAGCGGGCCTCGTGCGCCGAAATCTGGACGTGTGTGCAGGTGCTGCTAACTTCTCTAGGGATGGCTAGGACTCGCGCGAGCAGCGCCCCACGACCGACTCCGGAGCTGCTGCTTCGGAAGGCGACGCTCGCTCGTACGTCCGGCACACGCGCCAAATACGCAGAGCGTGGGCTGGCTTTCAGCGCCGGAGTCGACCGCACCACTCGTGCCCTGCTGCTGCGCCAGTTGTATCTCTCGCATATGGAGGCCCGGCGCTTCGAGGAAGCCCTGCAAGCCGCGGATCTCATGATCCAAGCCGACATCATGCCCGATGTCGCTCGCCAAGACGCCGCTCGCGCGTGTCTCGGCTTGAGTGACCGCGAGCGCGCCGTCGCGCACCTGCGCTTGGCCAGCCGCGTGAGCCCGCCCGCGCGCCGCGCCTTTCACTTGTGGACGCTGGGCAGCGTTCTGTACCTCATGGGTCACTTCAGAGAGGCCGCGGGCGCGCTGCTCCGCGCCTCTCGTTGGGGCACTACCGAGAAGCCGCTGTACCTGGCGCAAGCCGGCCTGGCAAAGCACGCGGCCGGTGAGGCCAGCTCGGACCTTGCGGGCCTCCGTGAGCGCCTGGCGGACGCGCCCTGCGGTCAAGGCTACGGCCAGTTCGTGCTCGGTGAGCTCGCCTACGTCGAGGGTGATTTCACCGCCGCCCGGCAATATCTACGCTTGTTCGTGAAACGCACGACCAGCGGCCGCGTCGCGCTAGAGGTGGCTTTGTCCGGCGAAATCGCGCACGCCCGGCGCCTGGTGCGGGCCATGCGCTCTGGCCAGCGTGGCGCCGCGTAGTGCTACCTTAGCCTACCTGTTTTGAAACTCCGCCCCCCTTCCGCAGGTACAGAAGAAGTGAAGGCTTTCCGCTCCGCACAGGTTCAGCTCGGTCTCGGCTTCGCGCTCGCCGCGTTGTGTTGGCTCGCGCCCAGCGTGGCGCACGCGGCGCCCGAAGGCAGCGACGCGTTCACCCGTGCCGTCGAAAAGGGCCCGCTGTACGCCGCGCTGGCGGCGTTCGCGGGTGGCTTCGTGGTCAGCCTCACGCCCTGCGTTTACCCGATGGTCGCGGTCACGGTCAGCATCTTCGGCGCCTCGCAGGCCAAGAGTCGCTGGGCCGGCGCCGGCCTATCCGCCTCGTTCGTGCTCGGCATCATCGCCATGTTGGTGCCGCTCGGCGTGAGCGCCGGCATGAGCGGGGCTATCTTCGGCTCACTATTGCAGAGCCGCGTGGTCGTGCTGGGGATGGCCGCGCTGTTCCTGGTCCTCTCTAGCGCCATGTTCGGCGCGTTCGAGTTCGCGCTGCCTGCCGCGCTCACCAACCGCTTGGCAGTGATGGGCGGCATTGGCTACAAGGGCGGCTTCCTCCTGGGCATGGCCTGCGCGCTGATCGCGGCGCCCTGTACCGGCCCCGTGCTCGCCGGCATCCTCACTTTCATCGGTAAAACCCGCAATCCCATGCTCGGCGCCGGCGCCATGACGGCGTTCGGTCTCGGCTTGGGCGTGCCCTTCTTCGCGGTCGGCGCCTTCGCGATCCAGCTGCCTAAGAGCGGCGCGTGGATGGTGCACGTCAAATCCATCTTGGGTATCGCGCTGGTCGTGTTCGCGTTTCACTTCATGAGCGCCGCGTTCCCGGTGCTCACGCGCTACGCGGAAGCCTCCGTGATGTTCTTCGTGATCACCGGCGGCTTGGTCGTCGTCGGCGCGTTGCTCGGCGCCGTGCATCGCGAGTTCGGCGAGCCAGGTACACCGGTCAAGGTCGCCAAGGGTCTCGGTATCGTGCTGATGAGCGGCGGCCTATTCATGCTCATCGAAGGCGCTATCAAGCCGCGGGAAGGCATCGTGACCTGGGAGCACCAGGTCGAGGTCGCGCGCGGCCGCGCCCAACGGGAGAACCGCCCCATGCTGGTGGATTTCGGCGCCGCCTGGTGCGCCGCCTGCAAAGAGCTCGACAAGGTCACGTTCTCATCGCCCAACGTGGCCTCGGAAATGAGCCGCTTCGTCAACGTCAAGGTGGACGCCACCAATGACGACGACCCGCAGATCTCCGCCACGCTGGCCTCGTTCAAAGTCGTCGGCCTGCCCACCGTCGTGCTCTTCGATTCGCACGGCAAAGAAGCCGCCCGCTACAACGATTTCGTCCCCCCCGAACGCTTTCTACCCGCGATCCGCGCGATCGAATAGCGCACTCTCAGTCAGCAAGTGACACTCGCGCGATCGTCGGCGACCGCAGCGGTGCCTTTGCATCGGCGCGTTCTATGTAAAGCGCGTGCCTCTCATGCTCGGGGTGGTGTGCTTCGAGTCGATGCTCGTCCGCGCGCGCGCAATTAGTGGGGAGCACCCACTAATTGCGATCTGAGAATAGGCCAATTATAACGGTAAATCAGCCGTCCCCAGCCGGCGATTGCTGGGGAGTCCCCACTATTGGGGCCGCGGAAAAGGGTCGCGCGATTGGCGCTTGTCGAGGCCGCCTAAGGCTCGAAGTCGCGCGGAGGCGGCGGTGCCTTTGACGGCTTGGCGGGCGCCTTTGGCGGTTCGTCGCCGTCCGCGAGCGGCGCGGCTTTGCGTTTTGGTTTGGGCGCTGCTCCCGGCGCCGCGCCTGGTGGCTTCGGCTTCGTCTTGAGCGTGCCCTTCTTCGCGTTGGCCTCCGCGGCCTTCGCCGCTTCGGCTGCGGCCTCGGCACTCGGACCTTCCGTGCCCGGCGCGCCCAGCGAGCCATCGTCGGTGTTGACGGCTTTGCTCACGGTAGCCAAGAGTTGTTCGCTCTCACCGCGCACTTCGCTCGCGCGCACCTTCATCAACGCGATCAGCTTGTGCGCGTCCGCGAGGTTCTTCTTCACTTCGTCCTGCTTGCCGGCGGGCGCCGCGGCGAAGTCTTTGTCGACGCTTGCGTCGAGCCCGCCCGCCGCCAACTCGAGACCGTCGAGCGCTTCGTCGGCCTGTTTCAGCTCGCCCACGGAACGCAGCAAGGCGGTCGTCGAAGTCTCGATTTGCCCGACAAATGCTGCCGTTTGTCGATCTTTGGGGCGCTCGCTGGTCCGCAATGCAGCACTCGCTGACTCCGGCTTTTCGCTCGCTGGATTCTGATCGAGCCGCATGCGCAGGCCCGAACGGCTCAGCTTCAATGCCTCTTCGTGCAAACGCTGCCCGACTTCATCGCTCGAAGCTTGCGGTGTCAAAGCAAGCGCGTGCGCCAAGTTCAGACGTTCAAGCTCCGGCAAATGCGGGGCTTGCTCCATCTGCACCTGTAGCAAGAACAGACCGACGAAGAACTCGTCGTAGTGCGGGTCACCGGCTGCGTAGTACTTGCCTTGCGCGACCGTGGACTGATTGCGCGCTGCGAACACGCCGCAAGCGGGCAGGGTCGCGAGGCTCGCCGCCAGCGCAGCGCCGGCGGCGAGCGTCGCGACCCGTGCGGATTTAGTCTTCGCGATTATTGGCATGTGAGCGTCGCTCCCCAGAGCTCATCGTGTCCGGCGGTAGTGAGGATGAATAGCGACGTAACTGTGCCCGGGGTGCTCGCGAGCGACCCTTGTCCGGCGTTGGCGCCCTTCGGCGAAACCAGCACACTTTGCCCAACGGGGCTCAGATCTGCGGAGAAGCTTTGCACGTGCACCTGGTACTGCCCGGAGCTGCCTTCGGTCCACTGCACGAGCCAGCGATCGGCGGCGAGCGCCGCAAGCGTGGGCGAGATCGCGCCGCCAGCGCTGCCCGTGACCAACGCGCGCGCGGCGCTGGGTGCCGCGCCCGGCTTCGTGAGCGACACGAACAGCTGCCACGGCGCGTCCGGCGTGTCGCGCCCGGCAAAGGCCACCAGGGCGCCCGCAGCGCTGCCCGCGATTACCGGTGTGCCGAGCAGCTTCGGGGCATTCGGGATCTCGGCGAGCTCGGACTTCTTGGCGCCATCGCTGGCGACGAAGCCGAGCAGCACGCTGCCCGATTGTCCGCCGCGTCGAAACGTCACGCCGTAACCAAAATCAGCGAGCTGCGCCGAGCGCGGCTCGGTGATCTTCACGCTCGCCTCGAGCGGCCAGACCAAGCTCGTGCTGCCCGCGACCACGCGCGAGAAGCCAGCGTCGCTGACGCCCAGGGTGAACGGTGGGATCTCGTCCACGGTGTGCGCCGAGCGCAACGCACTGTCGTCGCGGTCCACGAAGAACGCTAGCGAGCCCGAATGCGTCAGCGGCACTACGCCGCGCACGGCGTCCTTGCCCTCTTCTTCGAAGGCTTGAACGACATCCAGCGTGTCCGTGCTCAGACGCACGCCGATGCCTTTGGTTTTGCTCGCAGCGAACCCCAACACTAACTGATTTTCACTGGCGAATTTGGCTGCGTACGGCGGCACGCTGCGTTCGACGTTGGCGAAGATGCGCGCTGCTGGCAGCCCGAGCTTGCAACCAACCGGCGGGCTTGGTGCGGGCCCGGGCAGCGCGCTGCTCACGCTCGCTGACATGTCCGGCGCCGGGGTTTTACCGTGGCCGCGCGTGACCGCTAGGCTTATCACCGCCACTAAGAGCGCCCCGCTGAGTGCGGAGAGCGCCATCACTACCGTGCGGCTGTCGAGCCCGATGCGTCCGATCTTCACCAGCGAGTCGCGTTGTTCGGCGGCTCGCTCCGCGGGCTTCTCGCTGATGGGGCGCTTGACCGCGAGCATCGGATCGATCGGAGTGCGTCGCGCTTCGGGCGGCACCTTTTGCTGAACCTCGAGCGTCGAGTCGAGGGCCGGTTCGATGGACGGCGGGGCCGGTTCGATCAGTAGCGCCTTGTTGGTGACCGGCGGCAGCGCAGTAGCCGCCCGAGCGGGCTCGTTCGCGGCCGCGGGAGTCGCATCGAAGCGTGGCGCGAGCGCGGCCGGTGGAACCGTGGACAGCGCGCCGCCGGGAGGCCCAAAGGCGGGAATGGACGTCAGCGTTGGCGCTCGCTTCTCCAGCGGAAACGCCGAGTTGGCATCGAGCGCGGGCGCCGGCACGCCGCGCGGCGGCGGCGGCACGGCGCCCGGCGGCCGCAGCGTTGCCGTGGCAGACACGACGTTGTCGTCCTCGGTCAGCGTGGGCAACGGATTGCGCCCGCGAATCGGCGGCGGAGGCGGGGCTCCGGATTCGCGTTTGCCGGCAGCTTGCCCGGGGCGCCGTGCGCCGATGCTGCCAAAGCTGCTCGGTGCCAACGCGGGAGCCAACGTGTCGCGCGCTGGCTCGTGCGGTCCGGGCGACGACGGTTTCGCGCGAGCCGGGGTCGATGGCGCGTTGACGCCGAGCGCCGGTGCAACGGGGCGCGTGGTGTTCAGCGGAGCACGCGGCACCAAGGGCGGCATCTGCACTGGAGCTGCTGACGGCTTCGAGGCGCGCGGCTCGGATTTCTTCTCAGCGGGCGCCGGCAAGGACGAAGCTAGCTCGGCGACGCGACGCGCCGGCTGCCACTCGGCCCACCCCTTACGCCAGACGAGCGAGTCCGCCGTGAGCGCACCACTGCGGAGCGCTGCACGCAGCTGCTGCTCGCTCCCAGACAGTCGCTGACCGTCGGTCATGAGCCAGTAAAAATCTGCTCTTCCTTCGGCGGGATCGACCAATCCGGGCTCCAGCAACCAGAGTCCCTGATTATGCCCGCATTTGCCATCCCGGCAGTGAGAAAGTCAGTGCGCTCTCGGTTGCCGGTTCGGCATTGGCGCCTACATGTGCGCAGCTCCAGCGTAGGCGGCGGCCACGCAGCCGACTACTTCGTCGCCAGCGGCACGCAGTGCCGCAATGCAACCGGCGAGGGTGGCGCCAGTCGTCACCACGTCATCGACGAGCACGACTCGATGCTTGATCGCTCGATCTCGCGCCGCAAATGCCTGCGCAACGTTTTGGCGGCGCGCACGGCGATCGCGTTTGGCCTGCTGCTCGGTGTGCCGCAGGCGACACAGCCGCCGCGCGTCGACCGGGCCGCATGCCAGGCGCGAAAGTTCCCGCGCCAACAGAGCCGACTGATTGTAACCACGCTCGGCGAGACGTAGCGGGTGAAGTGGCACCGGCACCCACACGTCGCCCGCCTCGATCCCGAGCAGGTCGATGCCGCGCACGGACAGCGATGCGAGCACACGACTCAGCTCCGGCGCGCGCTCGTACTTGAAGCGATGAATCGCCGACACGATCGGCTCCGCGTAGCGCGCGCCGGCGAACACCGGCACACGCGCGATGTGGCAAGCGACGTCGAGCAACGGCTCAGGCTCGCCGCACTCCTGGCAGTACCCCGAAGCCGCAGGGCCCAGCGCTTCGCATGCCGCACAACGCTGCGGAGCGAGCACATCCAGTAGCGTCGAGGCGAGCGCGCACAGAGAGGTCCCGAGGCTCATGTCTTGCCCATCGGCTCAAACCCGCTGCGAGTTGCGCGTCCGCGGCGGAGGATGGGCGTCGCTCAGCTACCGCCGCCCTCGAGCATCTCGAGCCATGAGCCACCATCGAGGTGCACCGCAATGCGCAGGGTGGTTCCCGGTAAGAGGACCTTGGGTGGCGGCGCCATGAGTGTCGCGCGGAGCTCGACGAAGCCGTGGCTCCTGGCAGCCGCGAGCCAAGTCGCCCGAGGCAAGAGCGCTTCGGCGACCGCTTCCGGAACGCGCAGCGGTGGCGCGGGCGCGGCTGTCGCGAGCGCCGCGTCCGCGGGCAGCCAGACATAAATATGGGTCGGA
>DATCFJ010000949.1:0-4571 GCA_036509605.1 Polyangiaceae bacterium
CGGGTACACGCGCTCGAACTCGAGCAGTGAACCGTCCGACATCTTACGCGACGCGTCGAGCTTGCCGCGCTCCAGCAGTTTTTCGAAAATGCCCATCGCCGGGGGCCAGGTCCCAGCAATGACACTCGCGCCCGCTTCCGCGAGTGCTTTGGCGATTGCGAAGCCGAAGCCGCCGTCATCCGCGATTCCGACGACGAACGCGCGGCGTCCAGTCAGGTCGATTTTCAGCACGGCGGGTTTATCTCCGATCTCGTGCGTCAACGCAACCCTGTGCGGAGGCCCCTTCTTGCGCAATCGTCGCAGCCTCTGCCGCTGGGCGCGCAGAAGCGGCGGCCCGAGCGATTTCTACGCGCGCCGGCCGCGATTCTTGAGGCGATAGACCATGGCCAAGAGCTCGGCGACTGCCACGTACAGGTCGGCCGGAATCACGCGCCCGATGCGCACTCGCTCGGCCAGCGCGCGCGCCAAAGGCCGATTCTCGATGATTGGGATGCCCTCTTCTTTGGCAATCTTCTTAATCTGCTGAGCGATCTCGTCATAGCCTTTGGTGGTCACGATCGGAGCGCCTTCGTGCTGTTTGTAGCGCAGAGCGACGGCAACGTGGGTCGGGTTGGCGACGATCACCGTCGCCTCTTTCACGCCCTTGCGCAGGCCGCGCTTGAGCATCTCCCTGGCGCGAGCGCGCTGACGCTGACGGATCTGCGGACTACCCTCTTGCTGATGGTGCTCGTCCTTGAGCTCCTGGCGACTCATCTTGATCGATTGCTCGTGACGCCACCACGACCAGCCGTAGTCGAGGACCGCAATCAGCCCGAGCGCGAGCGTCGACCAAATTGCAACGCGCATCACGACTTGCGCGCTCTCCCAGACTGCCGCACCGAGCGGCGCGCGCGCCAGGCGCATCAGCGCCGGAAATTCTTTTTCCATCACGGACTCGGCGACCACGCCGACCACGACCAAGCGCATCACCGATAGCGCAACGCTCGCCAGCCCCGCCTTCGGCGAGAACATCTGCTGCAGTTTGCCGAGCGGATCGAGCCGCTCGAGCTTGACCTCCAAGAGCTCGAAGTTGGGGTGAAAGCCGGCCTCCAGGAAGCCAACTGCGGTGCCGGCAAGAGCCGCCGCGAAGGCTACCGGAAAGCACGAGGTCACCAGCACCATGCCCGCCTGCTGCGCAAGCGGGCCAATATCGCCGCGCACGAGCGACAGTGGGTCATCGAAGCAGCGCATGCAAAAGCCACGCATCGTGGCCACGAAGTCGCCCGCGGTTGCACCGATGATGCCCAACGCCGCAATCGTGCCGGCGACGGGTCCGCTATCACGCGAGCGCGCGAACTGACCATCGTCTCGCGCTCGCTTTCGCCGTTCGGGGCTGGCGTCTTCTGTTCTCTCCGTATCGTCGTCGGCCATGACTCACGATCCGGTCAGCGTGCGCCTTGTACTGCGCTGAGCAGGGTCTCAATCTTGCCGCCGGTGCGCGACACCTCAGACAGGAGCTCGAACCCCAAATCAGGCAGCACCAGCACCATCAGCAGGCCACCAGTGGCCAAGGTCACGGCAAAACCAATCGAGAAGATCTGCATCGCGGGGGCGGCGCGAGAGATGAACGCCAGCGCGACCTGGGTGATGAACAAGACAGCGATGAACGGGATGGCCACGCGCACGCCACTCGCTAGCGCCTCGGTCGTCATCGCCAAAATGACCGGCGTTTCCAGGGCCGAATTGCTCAAGGAGCCGACGGGCACGACCTTGAAGCTGGCCAGTAGCCCCCCCAAAACCACACGATGGATCCCGGCAATCAGCCCGAGCAGCACCGCGAAGTTCCGCAGAAACGTGACCAGCACATTCTGCATGTTCTTGGTCTGCGGATCGAACAGCTGAGCCGCGCCAATGCCCATCATCGGTGCAATGTGATCGCCCGCCATCTCGGCCACGGATACGAACAGGCGCACCACGAAGCCGATGCCCAGCCCGAGCATGAACTCGCTGCCGGCGCTGAAGGCCATTTGCTCCATGGGCGGCGGGCTCAAGCTCGAGCCGCTCTGCGCGTGCGCCGCAAAGGCCAGAAGCAATACCAGACCGCCGCGCACGCGCAGCGGAGCCGACAGCCAGGCCAATGGAGCTGCGATGATCACCCCTGCGCAGCGAATCGTCTCTAGCGCAAAGGTCCCGGCCTGCGCGCGCAGCACTGAGTCGAGATCGATCACCGCGTTACGTCCGCGATACTGGCGATCGTGCGGCCAGTGTAATCGACCAGCTGGCGCACGGTCCACGAACCGAGCAAGGCGAACGTAAGGCCAACCGCGAGCAGCTTGCTGACGAAGCTGATGCTGGCTTCGTTCACTTGCGTGGCGGCCTGCAGCACACCGACGATCAAGCCGACCAGCAAAGCGGCCAAGAGCGGCGGCCCGGCAATCAGCGCCGCGATCATGATCGCGTTGCGAAACAGCTCCACCGCGCCGTCGGTCGTCACGTGTAGCTCCGCAAGAGCGAGCCGGCGACCAGATTCCAGCCGTCGACCAACACGAACAGCAGTAGTTTTATGGGCAGCGCGATGGTCGAAGGCGGCACCATCATCATGCCCATGCTCATGAGCAGCGAGGCCACCGCGAGATCCACGACCAAGAATGGCAGCAGAATCACCACACCCATTTGAAACGCGGTCGTAAGCTCGGAGATCACGAACGCGGGCATCGCCAAACGCATCGGCACGTCATCCGGCGTTTGCGGCAGCGGCTCACTCGTGGCGTTGTAGAAGAGCTTTAGATCGGCTTCCCGCGTCTGGCGCAGCATGAAGCGTTTCAGCGGCAGCGCGCCGGTTTCGAGCGCCTGCATGTCGCTGATTTTTCCGGCCTGATACGGGTCCACTGCGGTGGTCTTGATCTGCTCGACCACGGGCGACATCGTGAACATGGTCAGGAACATGGAGAGTCCCATGATCACCTGCGTGGGTGGGCTCTGCCCGGCACCCACGCCCTGACGAACGAACGAGAGCACGACCACCGTGCGCACGAAAGACGTCGTCGTCAGCAAGATCGCGGGCAGCAGCCCCAGGAAGGTGAGGACGAGGAGGATCTTGAGAGAGGGAGCGAGCTCCGTCGCTTTCAAGAGCTCCGCCGGGGCATTCATGCGCGAGGCTCTCCCAGCCGAGCCAGCAGACCGCGCGCTTGACCTTCCACGTCGAGCATCTGCGGATTGCCAAGCTTGCGCGTGGGCTCAGTGCGCCGGACCTCGGGGCTGCGAGGCGCCGCGCGCGTGAACGTGTCTTGAGTCTCGGCGGCCAGAATCGAAGCGGCGGAGTCGTCCGCGGCTGGGGCACCGAGGTTGCCCACTGCAGAAGCCAAAAAGTCGCGGAACGAGCGCTTGGGCGCGGCCGGCACGGGCTCGGCCGAAGTGCGCGGCGGGCGCGCTGCGAGATCCACACCGGCAGCTACCAACCGGGGGCGCGCCGCGGGCGTGAGCAGCTCCTCTTCTTCGGCATCGGGCTCGAGCCAGCCGAGCTTGCGCACCGAGCTGTCGGTAACGCCGAGTAGGATCTTACGACCGGCGACTTCGGCCAGCACCAGGTTCGCGCGACCGCCGAGCTTGGTCGAGCCGAGCACGCGCAGTTGGGTGAGCCGCGCCTTGGTCGGCTTGTTCTTTCGGCTACGCAGGTAGAGCGCTGTGCCACCCAGGACCGACGTCAGCAACAGGACGCCCACGCTGCGACCCAAACCGACACTCGGACCTGAAGCAACGGGATGCGCGAGCTTCGGGCCGCTGTGCGGAGCCAACCACGCAGGGCCTTTGAGCGATGCGTCGGGCCCTTCCTCCGCGTGGGCGGAGGCGGCGGCCAGCGCTAAACCTGCGCCAAACACCGCCGCGCTGACATACTGACGCAAGGGTGTCATTCTTTTGAACCTCGGCTGCGGCCTTCGTCGTTCACGACCACCTCGGTGAGGCGAATGCCGTACCGCTCGCCGACCACGACCGCTTCGCCGCGCGCAATCAGCCGGTTGTTGACGTACACATCGAGCGGCTCGCCATTGGCCTTGCTGAGCTCGAGGATCGAGCCCGGACCAAGCCGCAAAACCTCGCCAATTTTGGTGATTTTGCGGCCAAGCTCGATGGTCAGCTCGACCGGCACATCCATCACGAAGCTCAGGCTATCGGCGGAGCGCGCCCCAGCTTGCGCTTCCGCGGGCGTTCCCTTGTCGCCCTTCAGGGCCGACGCAGTGAGGTTTTCGAAGGCATTGGCGGCGGGGGGTCGAACACTAGCGTCACTCATACCCCCGCTCTCTTCAATCTTCGTGCCGACCCCGAATTTCGACGGCGAGTTGGCCACGCGAGATCACGGGCGCACCGACGAACTTGGTCACACCTGCCACCCGCACAGACACCGGGTCGTCGACCGCGGTATCCAAACGCAAGACTTGGCCGGGTTGCAACGACAGTACTCGGCGCAAACCGAGCTTCACGGTCCCGAGCTGGGCCACTATCTCGATCGGAACGTCGCTCAGCGCCTCGGCCATGCGTGGGTCGCCGGCCTGAGTCGTCGGAGGGTCGTTCTCGCGAGCCGCAGACTCCAGCGC
>DATCFJ010000950.1:0-10497 GCA_036509605.1 Polyangiaceae bacterium
AATTCGGCGTCGACTTCTCGCCCTTCGCACAATTGGAACCTCTGTTTTGCCCGATTGATCCGCATGGCCCTTTTTCGCTATGGCATGCCGTCTGCTTCGATGCAGCGGGCAAACCCGACTTCAAGATCTATCTAAATCCGCAGGTTGTGGCCGGAGTAAGTGGCCAGGATCTGATCACGGAGGGGGCCGCTCGCCTGGGGTATTCGCGTGCAGCCAAGCCGCTCATCGAGCAGCTGGTAGCGCGCGGCGGTGTTCCCAACTACTTCTCCTTGGATCTCGGAGCGCGCTTGGGTTCGAGGATGAAGCTGTACTTCTCCCACGAGGATCCGACACTCGAAGATCTAGAGAGTATCTTTGCGTTGGCACCGAGTCACCAAGCCGGGGATGTAACCAAGTTTTGCAAGGCAGTCTTGGGTCGAACGCTTCCGTTCGATCGGAAACCTCTGTGTTACTGCTTTTCGTTCGTCGCCGGTGTGTCTACGCCGACGGCTGTCACCTTTCACTTACCCGTCGCGCACTACGCGGATAGCGACGCGGGCATTCTGAGCCGGGTGAAAGCCTTGATGACCAGCGAGGGCTTGCCGGCTGCGCAGTACGAGCGTGCCGTCTTGGCAGTCGCCCGCCGTGATCTCGACAAGAGCCTTGGCCTGCAGAGCTACGTCTCTTTTAGGCGCGAACGGTCGGGCCTAAAGCTGACGGTTTATCTGTCGCCCGAGTTGTTTGCAGCCCCTGTTTCGCAGTTTCCATTCCGAAACGGCCTGGTCTCTCACCTTGGTGGTTAGAGGTTGAACGCGCGTTCTAGGTCGCCCATCAAGGCCGTCATCCCTTCGAACGTGCTCGTAATCGCCTCCAGGACCTCGGGCAGCGCCTCCTCGGAAATCGGGATGTGGCTCAGCTGGCTTTGAGTGTCATCTTCGAAAACTTGGTGACCTTGCTCGATCGCTTGATGCTTGCGAGCAAAGTACTCGAGGCCGTCCGCGCTCCCTGCTCGCTCTAACATTGCAATTGCCCGCCCAAAACATTCCGAGCCGATTGCCTCCAGCGACAGCGCCACTGCAAGGCGTGTCTGGTCGTGCTTGGCGGAAACGACCCGCGCAATCTGCCCGTAGGCGACGTCCCGCGTTAGGCGGTGCGCGTCGGAAAAGAGGTCATGAACGTCGAGCGGTACGCCGAGCCGCGCCAAGTCACTCAGGTACCAAAGGTCGTGCCCCTTGTCCTCGAGGGCGTGAACACCTGCGATTGCTGTGATTGCCACGTCAGAAGAGAGGGCGTGCACGAGCCGCAGCACGTCCTGAAAGCACATCACGAAAAAGGCCACGCGCGGTGCGAAGCGCTTGAACTGCTCAAGGGTGCCGGGCCCTTCCAGTGAGCGCAGAAATGCGTGCGACGCGAACGCCTGCTTGTGCTTTTCGATTGCCAATTCGACGTCGTTCATCGTGCGGATGGTCGGTACGACGTCCTGAGATCCGAGTCGGTTCTGTTTCATTTCAAATCCCAAAATTTCAATGTCCGGTCCCGCTAGTCAAATCCGAAAGCTGCTCTATTGAATCGCTGCGATCGCTTTTTGTGCGTCACCCGGACGATATCGGCAAAAGTGGACCATTCAGCAAGGTCACCAAACGCGAACCAGGACAAACGAGCGATTGGCCGCTGCGATGCTGCCAACCGCTCCCGTTCATTTGACAGTGACCTAAACGACCGGCTACATTCCTTCGGCGCCGCCGAGTGATCCTAGCGCCGAGTATCGAGTATATAGATGAACCGCAATATGCTGACGCGGAGGGTAGGCTCGATGCTGGCGATTCGTCAAAACAAGAACGAAGCGACGGCGAAGGATTGGGCCGATCTCCAGGCTGATCTGAGCGCCCACCAAGCAGAGCTAGCGGAAACTAAAATCCTCGTCTACACGGACGGCGGCACGCTCACGGCTCCCCAGCGAAAGGAGCTGATGGCCGTTCTAGGCGATTCTCATGCTTTGGTCGCCACTGTTTCCGACAGTATGAAGGTCCGCTTCGCAGGCTCGACCATTTCGTTATTCCAGAAGAACTACAAGCAGTTTACGACTTCCGAGATTAGGCAAGCGTATGCTCACTTGCAGTTGACCGTCCCGGAGCAACGCCAAGTCGAAGCCGTGCTCAAGGAGCTCGAGGCCAAGGTCTATCCGGGCGGAAAGCCGCGCTAGGGCGACTCGTGCCCCGGGTGATTCGGTTGCCTGTTCGACATAGTGATTTTTCCAAGGGCCGAGCCGGCTGGAAGCGCAGCTGACGCTCAGGCGCCGTCAGCGGTCGACCTGACTCGTTGCGGAGCCCTCGCTTGACACGCGGCTATGCGCCCGCCGCGCTCCACTCAAAGGCCGAGCGGCAGGAACTCGCCGTGCTCGGGGTCGTAGTCGAAGACTTCGCCCCTGCCCACGTCGAAAATCCAGCCATTCAAGTGCAATTTGCCGGCGTCCATGCGTTTAGCGACGAACGGGTAATTGCGCAGGTGCTCGAGCTGCGCGAGTACATTTTCTTGAATCGCTGCGGTCAGCTTTGCCTCGCCGCTCAAGTGCGCGTACTTCTCGTCGATTAGGTTCTTCACGTCGATCGTGCTCTTGACCCAGCGCTTCACGTACTCGAGATGAGCGACGCTCTCCGGGTCGAGGATGGCTTTCAGCGCGCCGCACTGCGTGTGACCGCACACGATCACATTCTCGACGTTCAGCACTTCCACCGCATATTGAATGGCCGCGGCGGTACCACCTGGGAGGTCCGCGCTCGGCACTACGTTGCCCACGTTGCGCACGATGAATAGCTCGCCCGGCGCAGCGTTGGTGATCAAGTTCGGCACTACGCGGCTGTCGGAGCAGGTGATGAACAGCGTCTCGGGTTGCTGTCCGCTGGTCTCTAGTTGCTCGAACAGCGCGCGGTGGCTGGCGAAGAAACCTCGCTGAAACGAATGGATTCCTTTCACTAATTTCTGCATCACGAGGCGAACCTACGCGAGGTCGCGGCAGAGTGCACGCGCGTTGCAGCTCAGGGCAGCGGAAGTACGTACGCCACGTCGTTCTCAGCCAGGCCGAGCTGGGCCTGGACCTCGCTGGCGACCGCGACGTGCGTCTCGTCGAGCGTCTGCACGTCACACGGAACTGCACGAAAATACGGCGCTTCCGTTAGATCTCGAGCCAATAAGCAACGCGCGTCGGGGCGTACGCCGGCGGCGCGTCCGATGCGTGCGACACGCGCGTTTCGTAGCAGTGTCACTTCATCGACCGCGGCCAAGAAGTGGGGACCACCGTCGAACGGATCGATGCGTTCGGCATAGCGAAAGCCGACCCTGCGCAGCATTTTTTCTACGCCCTTGGTTTGCGCGCCGACCTTTCCGATGACGCTCTGTGCCTCGGCCGAAAGCAAGCTCGCGTAGATGCCGCCGCTCGGAAATAGATCGCGGATGAAGGACTTGTCGCTGCTCGAGAGGAGATCCGCTTCGCCGTAGCTCATGCCCGTGAAGCGACGTCCGAGCGCCTCCCACAAGAGGCTCGTGCCATCAGGCTCGAGTGGGGGCAAGAGCTCCGCCAAAAGCTCGCTCTGAAACAGCTCGCGGTGCACGGCGATGAACAGAAAACGCACGTACGAGATCAACAGGCCGTAGCGATCGCGCGCGCCTCGGTGCTGCGGCGCCACGACCAGGCCCCCGAGCTCGGTCGGACCCTGGTAGGAAAACCCGAGGTGCAGCACTGTGTGTTGAAAGTGGCGGTCGAGCGCGGCGTGATATTTCTCTTCCGTGATCACGTCGAAGTAGATGTACGGCGCGTCGCGTCGTCCGAGCTGTGCCACGATCATCGAGGTACCGACGGCTTGGCCTGACTCGAGGTCGCGCAGCAGGAACACGTATTTTCGCTTGCGCGGATCTTTGAGCTCGCCGGTGAAGCTGCGCTCCGAGTGGTCGAGCAAGCGTTGCACGTGACCACGGTCGTGGGGCAGGTTCACCGAATTCAGGTGGCGCGCCAGGCTCAGCACGTCCTCTTCGTCGGCTCGCACCGCGCCGCGTATCTCAGATCGGAGCATGGCTCTCGTCGTCTATCATGATGCAGGCAGCGTCGGAAAATGCCGGCAATTTCGCAGAAGCTCGCGCGGGTCTACCGAGATAAAACGATAAACTGCCGAAAAAGCCGGCCAAAAGGGGAGGCAGGTCCAGACTTTCATGATAAGGAGTGGCCGCCGTGACAGCTCAGGACTGGACTTTTCCGCGCGCTCAGGCGCTTCCCCCGTACGCATTCGTCGTCAGTGATGCGGTCAAGGCGCGGGTTCGCGCCACTGGCGCCGACATCATCGACCTTGGGCTCGGAAACCCTGACCAGCCGACCCCGCCGGAAATCGTCGCGCAGCTGCATGCCACGGCGGACACCACCGAGAACCATCGCTATCACCCGGGCCGCGGCTTGCCTGCGTTGCGGGAGGCGGCTGCGGCTTGGTACGCGCGTCGCTACGGCGCGCGCTTCGACGTCGAGCGCGAAGTGATCATCACCATGGGCGCCAAGGAAGGCATGAGCCACCTGTGCTTGGCCATCCTCGACCGCGGGGACGTCGCGGTCGTCCCAGATCCCTGTTACCCGATCCACGCCTACGCCCCGCAGATCGCCGGCGCGACCGTCGAATACTACCCGGCGAGCACCGAAATCGCGCCCGCCAAGGCGATCGCGGACGCGATCGAGCGCGTCACCAAGCGCGGCCAGCGCGTCAAGTTGGTGATCGCGAACTACCCACAGAATCCGACTGGCCAAGTGATCTCCCGCGAGGCGCTCGGGGATCTCGTGCGCACCGTGCGTAAATCGGGCGCAATGTTGCTGCACGACCTGGCTTACGCGGATTTCGACTTCAAGAACCGCTACGCGCCCAGCATCTTCGATTGCGGTGTCGATCGCGAGCAGGTCAAATCTTTCGCTGTCGAGGTGTTCTCGATGTCGAAGAGCTACAACATGCCCGGCTGGCGCATCGCATACATGGTCGGCAACGAGCGCATGGTCGGCGCTCTCGCGCACATGAAAACGTACCTCGACTACGGCACGTTCGCGCCGCTGCAGCTCGCGTCCGCCTGGGCGCTCGAGCACGGCGATCGCTTCGCCGATCAGATCCGCGACCTGTACAAGGTTCGCGCACACGCGTTGGTGGAAGGTCTGCGCGCCGCAGGCTGGCCCGACGTCGCCGAGCCGAGCGGCACCATGTTCGTGTGGACGAAGATCCCGCACGCCTTCGGCGGCAAGCGCTCGCTCGACGCCACCACCGAGCTGATCGAGACCGCGCACGTTGCCGTAGCTCCCGGCGTCGGCTTCGGTCCCGGCGGTGATGACTACCTGCGCTTCGCGCTGATCGAAGACCCGCCGCGCGTCCAAGAAGCGTGTGCCCGCATCGCGCGCTTCTTCAAGACCAAGGTCTGAATCTGAATTGTTGTTGATGGTCACGCGGCGCGCGTGTGCCGTCGTAGCCTTCGGCGTCAAGCCTCGACTACAGCAGGCGCCGGCCGCGTGCGCTTCCGCAGAATCAAGCCCGCGACCACGCTCAACAAGCAAGCTCCCGAGGCCAGGAACCACAGCGGCGAGATGGGCAGCTCAGCACGGATGATCACGCGCTCGACGGGCTTTCGCCCGCGATTTTCGATCACGAGCTGATCTTTGACACCTCGGACGTCCACCTCGGCGCCTTCGGGGACGGTGCGAACCGACATACCGTAGCGCGGCTCGAGCGCTCGCAATACCACGCGTGCGCGCGCCCCAAGATGAGCGACCTTGATGCGCAGGTGCTCGACGGTCACCTCTGCCTGTGGCGTACCCCGAACAACGATCGGTAACGGGATCTTGGACCTGTACAGCCCCGGCTTGAAGGCGTTGCCGACGATCAAGAAGCCATCGCTCAAACCTGAACCCCGCAGGATGTCCCGGCGTGCCGTGTCGAGCTCGTTCAGCTCGGTGAATGTCGAGAGCCGAGTGACTGCGTCCCGCTCCTCGCGGTAGCGAGTCAGCGGATTGAACGCACTGTCTTGAACGGCGAAGGTAGCGGCCAACGGTGACGAGTGGCTGGCATCGATCGTCCACCAGATTGCCGAGCCCCACATTAGTGTCGCAGCGACGACCGTCGTGGGCAATGCCGCGCGCTTCCAGCGCGCGAACACGGTGTCGGCGCCCAAGGCAGCGAGCACGCACAGCCCGAAGGCCGCCATGCCCAAGTATCTCGGCGCGACGCGAAAATTTCCGCCCGTGAGCGCGCGGAACGTCGACCAAACTGGCCACGAACAGCACAGCGCCGCGGCCCAGGCGATCAAGAGCAACGAAAATAGCGCGCTCTGCCTGTACTCGCGACGCCAAACGCCGGCTACGAGACCGACCAAGGCGAACAGACTCGCGGTCGGCGGCAGTGCCACGGCGCACTCTTCCATGCCCAACTTTTCGGTCAGCAATTGTCCTACGACCTGGTGTCGGACGACGCGCTCACCGGCCTGAACGTAGCGGGTGGTCGGGACGGCGGAGCGGTGGGAGATCGAGTAATCGAACAGACAGCGGAATGCCGTTCGGACCGAAAGCACCCCGTGATCGATGATCTGCCGCGACATCGGGAACTTCAGCCAACACGCAAGCTTGGGACTGGCGATGAGCAATGCCAGCGCGCTGGCGGCAGCGAACAGCAAGAGTGTCTTTGCGAATGCCTTCAGCGAAGGCCTGTGGAAGGCCCACTCCAAGACGACGAACACGGGTACGGCTGGCAGAAACAGATAGATGAAGGAATGAAACGTTGGGCCCAGGAGCAACACTCCCAGCGCGAGCGCCAAGCAAAGCGTGCTGTGCAGCGTCCGTTCCTTCATGACGCGTTCGAAACACCATAAAAGCAGCGGCAGCCCCAGGTGCCACAGGAACATGTCGTTGCCCGCCGTTACTCGCCACAGCACCCCGAGGCCGAGCACGTTTGCGATTGCTCCGAGGACCGCGGCCTCGCCGCTCACTCGTCTGCGCATCCAAACGGCGAACGTGTACACGCCGAGGATACCCCACACGCACTCCATCAGGCGCAGTCCAACGCTTGGGCCTGCCAGCAGTATCAGAGGAACGGCGGGTGAAAAGAGGTTGCTCTGGGGATCTTGCAGGAAATAAGAGCCCCCGTTGAAAACGAACGAGAAGAACGGAAACTCACCGAAGCGGCGCAGGCCGGTATAGATGATGTCCGCGTGCGTCTCCGAGATGTACCAATCGGCCATGCTGCTGCGAAGGGCGATCCAAAAAATGATCCCACCCGAAATCAGCGCTGCGATTGCCAAGCCGTAGCGTCTCGCCGCCCGTTCGATTTTGAGCATCCGTCGCTGCGACGCGCATACCACGATTCAACCGAAACAGCCATGAATCGTCCCTCGGTAACGCCGACTCTTCGTGACCTTTGCTAGGACGTGGATTCGAGGACACGGTGAATTGCGTCAGGCACTAGGCCGTAGCCCTCGGAGGCTGCGAGCAGCTTGGCGTTGTCCGGCAAATCAGTCAGGAATTGGCGGGCGTAGGAGGTGCCGACCAAGCCGTGCAGGCGCCTAACGAGCGACGGCATGCCGCGTGCGATCGCTTGGCGAGCATTCTCCTCTTCGCCGATCGCGACGTAGGCGGCGTGCAGCGCGAGATACACGGCGGATTCGTTGAGCAAGCTAGGGGCGCCTTGCTCGAGCAGGTTGGCGGCTTCGCGTGCGAGCTCTACGGCGCCCGCTGGATTGCCACAGCGGCGTTCGGCCTCTGCCCATAACCCGAGCGCCACGGGCAACACGTCACGGTGGCCAGTCGTGCGGTAGGACTGCGCCGCAATGCGCAGCAGGCCGAGCGCGCGTCGCCATTCGCGCTCTGCGCTGGCGCGCAGCAGCTCGCTCCCGCGATAAAACAGCATGCCCAGATTCGCGCGGTCGGGCGCGGCCCAAACGCCGGTCGCTGCGGCGTCTGCGTCCGCGCGAACTTCGGCCAAGTTGGCCTCCAGTTGCTTGTCATTACCGAACGTCGCGGCCCAACCGAGCAGATTCATCTGAGCGTGACGCACGGCTCCGAGGCTGCCGATGGCGTCGGCCAAAGAGAGACCGGTCTCGAGCGTGGCGCGGGCTTCCTGGCGTGCGCCGATCGTCGTCAGGGCGAAGCCTAGGTTCGTCATCAGCATGGCTTCGCGCTCTTTGAGCCCGGCGCCGCGCGCTGCGTTGGCCGCGTTTCTGCGCGCCTCGAGCGCGGATGCGAGCGCGCCCTGCGTTTGGCGCACGATGGCTTGGGTCTGGTAAGCGTCCACGGTGGCGGCCGTGGTGCGCTGCTGCGTAGCGAGCTTGAGCAGCCGTTTGATCTCGGCTTCGGCTTCGGCGAAGTGGCCGGCGAAGGCGTTGCGCGAGGCGAGCACGGCCGAGCAACGCGCTTCTTCGTCCAGGAGACCGAGCGCCGCGGCTTGATCGCGAGCTTCTGCCAGGCGTTCGCTGATGCCTTCGCCCGAGCCGCGCGCGTCGTCGTAACGCGCTCGCGCGCCGCGAGCGCGCACGGCGCTGGCTTCGTCGTACACGTGGTCTTCCATCGATAAAATGGCCGATTCGCGGTCGCTCGCGCGCGGGTCGACCCGGCTCCACGCTTCGTCCAAGTAGGAAGCGCGCAGAAAGCCGGCGGGTTTGCCTTCGGCGTACATCAACGCGCGCTCGGCCATGGTCATGGCGTCGCTGAGTGCGTTGGCGGCAAGCGCGCGTTGCGCGGCGCGCGCCCAATAGTCGCCAGCGCGCGCGTGCTCGCCACCGAGGTCATACTGGCCGGCGACGGTCGCCGAGTCCTCACCCATGGCAGCGAGCCAAGCGGCGGCCAGCGCGTGCAGCTCTTTGCGCTCGCGCTCACCGAGTGACGAGTACGCGACCTCGCGCACCAGGGCGTGCTTGAACACCCATTCGCGCGTGCCGGTGAAGCGCGACACGTTCTGTTCCATCAAGATCTCGGATGCCACCAGCGCTTTCATCACGCTTTCGGCGCGCGGCATGCCCAGCGCTTCCAGCGCCGAGTCCCAGCAGGTGAGACCGAACACGCTCAAACGGCCGACTGCGTCGCGGCACTCTTCGTCTAGCGCGTCGAGGCTGACCTGAATCGCGGCTTCGATCGTCGGCGCATGCGCGGTGTCCCTGCCAGAAGCGCTCAAACGCGCCAATTCCTCGGCAAATAGCGGCAATCCTGCGGCCTGCTCGGCGATCTTCTCGACGATGTCTTCGGCCACGCTTTCGCCCACGACAGCGCGAGCGATGGCGCGTGAGGCACGCTTCGAGATCGGACGCAGCTCGAGCCGCACGTGATCACGACCTGCGAAGCGGCTGGCCTGGTCCGCCCAGAAGTCAGGGCGAACCAGCGCCATCACGACCAGCGGTCGACCCGTGGCGCGCCCCAGCATGTGGTCGAGCCAACCGATGCTCTCGGGATCTGCCCATTGCAAATCTTCCATCAAGATAGCCGTCTGCTCATTGGCAGCGACGTGCAGCACGACGTCCGTCATCGCGAGCCACAAGACGTCGCGCGAGCCGCGCGGGTCGAGACCTTCAGGGAGCGGCTCGTTGGCGAGCAAGCGCGCCAAGAGCTCGCGACTCTTCGCGGTCAAGTCGTCGCGCGTTGAGGGACCGATGCGCGAGATGATGGCTTTCGCGGCTTCCACGCTGGTCGCGCCTTTGGGCAAGCTGATGATGCCGCGCAGCACGTCGGCCGCGGCGCCCAGCGCATGGCCTTGCGCGTACGCTTCACTGCGTTGCAGGACGATGTGCGGGGCCTCGGCTTGCGCCGAGATACGCGCCATCACTTCACGTCGCAGCCGGCTCTTGCCGATGCCGGGCGGTCCAGCAATAGACACCAAAATCGGCGTGGTATCGAGCCGCGAGCGCTCGAACGCGCTCAGCACTTGAGCGAGCTCCGGGTCGCGTCCGACGAACGGCGCGCCGCCCGCGCCGCGCCGCCCGTGCACGGGCTCGCCGACGACGGAGGAGCCGTCGTCCCGGGTACGAAATTCGTAGCGGCCGCGCCCGAGCTCGCTGGTCGTGGCATCCGCTAGCACCACGCCGGCGTCTGCGTCGCGCGACAACGACGAAGCGCGATCGACGACTTCGCCCACCGGCTGCATGTCGCCTGTGGCGTTGGCCCAATCGAGCTTCGCGCGCCCGCTGGCGACACCGACGCGCGCGCCGGCCCGCGCCAAGCGCCGACCGAGCTCGAGCCCTACTGCCGCTTCGTTGCCGACCGCGCGGCGCGCGCCCAGATGCGCGACGATCGAGTCTTGCCCGAGCGGCACTGCGTCGGCGCCGCGCTGGCGCAGCTGCTCCAGAGCCCGCTCGCGCGCAGAGGGGGTCGCGAAGCGAATCGCAACGATGGATGTAACCAGGCGCGACACACTCGAGCCCAAGCGGGTCGAGAGCTTGGAGTCCGGGCTGGTTTCGATCCAACTGAGACGTTCGGCGTCTTCCGAGGCGTCGTGCAGCAATTCGAGCACTTCTGCCATGTTCTTGGGG
>DATCFJ010000951.1:0-6228 GCA_036509605.1 Polyangiaceae bacterium
GCTTCCACGTGCCGGACATGAAGGGGCTCTGGCACCTCCGCGAGCTGGTCTCTCGCCCGCGCGCGCCCGTGCTCGTCCTCTCGCTCATCGCAGCGCCGACCGAAGAACCGCTCCCGATCGGCGACGCCGGGCCCATGCTCGATCGCGAAGCCCTCCGGCAGTACCGAAAGCGTCTCGCCGACCTGGACGAGGAGCTCGACGACGCCGAAGCCATGCATGACGTCGCGCGACACGCGAAGCGCAGCACGGAGCGCGAGGCACTCCTCAAGGAGCTCGCGCGAGCGACGGGCCTCGGCGGCAAGCCGCGGCCGACCGGCTCGACAACGGAGCGGGCGCGCCTCAACGTGACGCGAACGATCCGCCACGCCATCACCTATCTCTCGACCGCGCTTCCGGAGCTCGCGGCGCACTTGGACGAGTCGGTCGCGACCGGCGTCTCGTGCTGCTACGAGCCGCGCACCAACATCGCCTGGACGACCTGACGACGGCGCGTTCGTTCCGAACGAACAGCGGCGGACGAAGAACGAACGCCTCACTCGTGAAAGCAAACTTCACGGGAGGCCGATGCCTCTCCTCGAACCGGGGACAAGCAAATGACCATTAATAACGTGGACTTAGTCAAAGGTGTTTATGCAGCGTTCGGCGCCGGGGATGTCCCGAAAGTGCTTGGCACGATGCATCCGCAGATCCAGTGGACCGAGACCGCCGGCTACAAGTATGGCGGCGTCTACCGCAGCCCTCAGGCCGTCCTAGAAAACGTCTTCGCCAAGATCCAGGCCGATTTCGAGTCGTTCTCGATCGACGTCGAGCGGCTGATCGACGCCGGGAACGTGGTCGTCATGCAGGGACATTACGTCGGCACGGGCAAGGCAACGGGCAAGAGCGTGCGCGCCGCGGTCGCCCACATCCTAGAGATCTCAGACGGCAAGATCGTCCGCTTCGATCAGTACGTCGACAGCGCCACGATCAACCCGACCATCGGCGCGTAGTTCGGGGGGCGCTTCGAGCTCACTTCACTCCACAACCCAAGGCTACGGAGTCTCGAGCAGGCCGCGAGTGCTGGCGACGATGGGGGTTCCGGAGCCGTAATTCGTGTATTCGGCGTGTAGCTCGGCGGAGCTTGCTTGGACCACGAAGCGGCCTCCGGCAAAGAGCCCCAGCTCGAACCACGCGCGGCCCTCGCGCTGTTGGTCGCGCGTGCCATGAACGGTGGCGCCGCCGGCAACCGGGGTCAGGTCGACCGAGGCCGCGTCGCTCGAGAACGTGGCGAGCCAGGTCGGACCCAAGAGCGGCTGGTAGTCGGCTTCGGACAGCTCATTCGTTATGCTCACCGGAGCTGCCGGACGCTGCCACGCGCGATCCGGAACGTAGACGAGCTCTGCGCCCGCCAAGCAGTCGAGCCCCGCGCATACCAGGACGGCTTGGCCTCCAGCGCCAGCCGCGCTCGGTTCAGCGCCGGCCGCTCCAGCAGCGTCTGCGGCTCCCCCAACACCGCCAACACCGCCAACGCTCGCGCCCGCGGCGCCACCCCCGCTCGCGCCCGCCGCGCTGCCACCCTCGCCCGCTACCTCGACGCTCGAAGCTCCGGCGGCAGCGCTCGGCTCACCGGCGGCGCCGCCGACGTTGGGCGAGCCCTTCGGCGTGGGCGCCGCCTTACCCCCACAGGCAATGAAGAGCAGCGCTATCGAAACGTGCTGAAGCCATCCCACGACCACAACCATACTGCAGCCTCAGCGTCACGGGCAACGCCGATTACGCGGCGCTAGGGCGTCGCGCAAATTGAAAGAGGCCCCGTTGTCACGCCAAGCTCCCGGCGAAGAGTGAGCGGTGTCGGTCGAACATCGCCGCGACCATCTCGAGCACCAGGCGAATGCGCTTCAGCGTTTGCAGGTCTGGCGCTGTCACCAGAAATATTTCGGCGCTGGCCGTGACTTCTGGCGTCAGCCGGCGTAGCGACGGTTCGCCCGCTGCCAGGTAGCAGGGCATGGTGCCGATACCGACTCCCTGAGTGATCGCGAGCACCGCTCCGCGCACGCTGTCACAGCGCATCACCACCCGAGCGCTCCCGGCGTGCTCTTCGAGCCAGCGCGGCCCGAAGCTGGCTTTGAGCTCGGCGTCGTACGCGATCAGGTCGTGGCCCGAGAGATCGCCCAGGCTGTGCAGGGGACCTTTTCGCGCGACGTATGCGTTGCTCGCGTACAGCGACCAACCGAGCTTGCCCACCCGGCGCGCGACAAGCGCCGCCTGTGTCGGGCGGAACATACGCAGCGCAACGTCCGCCTCTCGCCGCAGCAGGTCGAGCGTAGCGGTCGACGGGAGCAGCTCGACGCTCAGCTGGGGGTGCGCGACTCGCATTTGCTCCAATTCCGCGACCAGATAAGGAATGAATCCTTCGGCGCACGTGAGCCGCACTATCCCCGCGTCGAGCTCATCGCCTCCGGCCAGCTTGCTGAGTAGACCTAATGCCGCAGCGTCCATCGCCTCCGCGCTGGCTGCTGCGGTGTTCCCCGCTTCGGTGAAGCAGAGACCTTCGGGCGTGCGTTGCAGCAGCTGACAGCCGATCGCCTCCTCGAGCGCAACCAGCCGCCGGCTGACCGTGGAATGGTCGACCGAAAGCGCGCGGGCCGCGCCCGCCAGAGTGCCCGCGCGCTTCAACGCCAGTAAGTACTTGAGATCGTTCCAGTCCAAGGGCGTGCATTCTTGCACATCCCGTTTGCGATCTCTCCATGGACGTTGCTCGCGGTCCGAGTCGTAGCCTGACGAACAGCTCGCGAGATTTGCTCGCGGCCGAAAACGCAACGCACCCGCAATTGCCGGAGAAGCATGATGAAAACGAACGAAATTCCGCCGCCGCAGCAGATGTTTCAGCACATCACCGCGTACTGGGTCACCCAGCTCATGGCTGCCGCCGCGCGCCTCGGCGTAGCCGATCAGCTGGCCTCGGGGCCGCTCCGGGTGCACGAGCTGGCCGACAAGGTTGGTGCCCACCCGCAAGCGCTGTACCGAGCGCTACGGGCATGCACGGCGGTCGGAGTGTTCACCGAGCAACCCGGCCAGATCTTCGCCAACAACCCCCTCTCGCAGACGCTCTGCTCGAACGTCCCCGGGTCGATGCGAGACTTCGCCATCGCCCAAGCCGCGCCGGGGCACTGGCGGCCGTGGGAGCTGCTCACTCAGGTCGTCAAGACCGGTAAGAGCAGCGCCCGTGAAGCGCTGGGCTGCGAGCTATGGGATTGGTACGGGAGCCACGCGGAAGAGTCGGCTGCGTTCAGCGGCGCGATGGACAATCTCGCCGCGCAGGTCGCCGCGGAAGTGACTCGGGCGATCGACTTCTCCGGCGTCGGACGGGTGGTCGATGTCGGTGGCGCCAGCGGCACCCTCGTCACCGCCGTGCTGCGCACGTTTCCCCAGACGAAAGGCGTGCTCCTCGATCTGGCGCACGTCGTCGAGCCCGTGAAGCAGACGCTCGCTGCGCTCGGTCTCAGCGAGCGTTGCGAAGCGGTCGCCGGCGACTTCTTCAAGGCAGTGCCCGAGGGCGACGTGATGTTGCTCAAGCAGATCCTCCATGACTGGAACGACGAGCAGTGCATCACCTTGCTGCGCAACTGCGCCGAGTCTCTCCCCAAGGCAGGCCGCGTGCTAGTCGTGGAGATGGTGATCTCGGAGGACGGCCGTCCGAGCCCCGCGCACCTGATGGACGTGAACATGCTGGTGCTGCTGCCAGGTAGGGAGCGCACCGCGACCGAATACGGCAAGCTATTTTCCGAGGCAGGACTGAAGCTCGAGCGCATTCACGCCACCCACTCGCCGTTCTCGATCGTCGAGGCCGTCAAGGTCTGAGAGGCGAGGGGCCTGTCCTCGGGGACTCGCCCCGGTCCCGTAGCGGCGGCGCTCCCGCCGCTGCGGTCTGCCATCGCGCTTCACGCGGCAACCCCAAACGCGCGCCGGACGCAGCTGCGAAGCCAGATGTGGCCGGGGTCGTTGTCGAAGCGAGGACTCCACGCTTGCGCGATTGCCACCTTCGTAGCTGGACCCGTGACAGAGAGCCGGCACAGCCCGAACGCATCCACAATGGTCGCGGCCAAGCGACTCGGGATCACGGTGTACGCATCGCTGGCGCGCACCAGGGCCGCCGCGGCCAAGAACGAAGGCACGATGCGGCTGGGCGGGCGCCAGCGCCGGCCGCGCTTCGGTTTCGTCAGCTCTTCGAGCTTGGCCCGCTGGGAGGCAACGGCGATGTGCTCCAGTTCGCTCAGGCGAGCCGGAGCCAGCCGGCGGGTTGCCAGCGGATGACCTTTGCGGACTACGGGCACCATCTCCTCATGAAAGAGGGTCTGAATGCGCAAGTCCGGTGCGATGCCGTACTGCACGCCGATGTCCAGGTCTGCCTCGCGCGTTTCGGCGAGCAGGACTCCGACCAGGTGCAGCGCCACACCGGGTGCTTCCGTGCGCACCAGCGCATCGAGCGCGTGACCCACGGTCACGATGATGGCGTCAGACGCTCGAATGATGAACGTTCGTTCGATCTTCGCGATGTCGAGCGGCAGATCAGGCCGAAGCAGCGCGCCGATTTCGGTCGCGGCGCGCGTGACGCGGTCACGCATGGCCACGGCGCGGGGCGTGGGCACGAGCCGGTTGCCGGCGCGCACGAACAGCGGGTCCCCCACGGCGAGCCGCAGTCGGGAGAGCGTGTGACTCATGGCAGGCGGGCTCACGTTCATGCGGCGGGCGGCACCGGTGACGCTGCCGGCTTGAAAAAGCGCGTCGAGCGCGAGCAACAGGTTCGCATCGGCGGATTCCATTTGCTGCATGTACCATGTTCATAGGTTTCAATCGATTCATTCCATGAGCGGGCTTAGAACCTGACTCATGCTCAGCAACGCAGCCTCGATAGGAACGGCACTCCCTTCCCAGCCCGCTCGGGATTCTCGGCGCAGCCGGCTCGTGATTCTGTTCACGTGCTGTCTGGCGCTCGTGCTGACGGCGCTGGACGTCACCATCGTCAACATTGCCCTGCCCGCGATCCGCAGTGATCTGCACGCGAGCGTCGCCGAGCTGCAGTGGTCCATCGACTCTTACACCATCGTGGTGGCGAGCTTCCTGCTGCTCGCCGGATCGATTGCGGATCGCTTCGGGCGTCGCAAGACGTTCCAAGTGGGGCTGTTGGTGTTCAGTGCTGGCTCGCTACTGTGTAGCGTGGCGCCCAATGCGCGGGTGCTCGTGGCGGCCCGCGTGCTTCAGGCGCTCGGTGGCTCCATGCTCAATCCTGTGGCGATGTCGATCATCGTCAACACGTTCCTGGATCCGAAGGAGCGCGCACGAGCGGTCGGGATTTGGGGCGCTGCATTCGGCGTCGCCATGGCGGCGGGCCCGCTGCTCGGCGGCCTGCTCGTCCAAAGCATCGGTTGGCGCTCGATTTTCTGGGTAAACATCCCGCTCGGAGCGCTCGCCTTTGCGCTGACCGCGCGCTTCGTGCCCGAATCGCGCGCCGAGCGGCCACGGCGCTTCGATCTGCTCGCGCAGGGACTGTTCATCACGGCACTGTTCGCCTTGACCTCGGCAGTCATCGACGGCCGCCACGCCGGTTGGGCGTCGTGGCCCATCGCCGTGGGCTTCGCGACCGCGCTCGCCAGCGCCATCGCTCTAGTCGCCTGGGAAGCGCGCCACCCCGAACCCCTGCTCGACCCGCGCTTCTTCCGCAGCCTGCCCTTCGCCGCCGCAACGCTCACGGCAGTGCTCGCCTTCGCCTCCTTCAGCGGCTTCCTCTTCCTGAACTCACTCTACCTTCAAGAAGCCCGCGGCCTAACCGCCTCCCAAGCCGGCCTAGCCACCCTGCCCATCGCCCTCGCGCTCACGGTGTGCTCGCCGCTGTCCGGCCGCCTCGTGGGCGCGGGTCACGCCAGGCTCGCGCTCGTCATCGCGGGCGCGGCCATGGCAACCGGCGCGCTGTTGCTCACCGCGCTAACGCAGGACACGCCGCTCGCCTACTTGCTGCGAGCGTATGGGATCTTTGGGGTCGGGCTCGGCATGGTCAATGCGCCGATCACCAACACTGCCGTCTCCGGCATGCCTCGATCACGCGCGGGGATCGCTTCGGCCGTCGCATCCACGAGTCGGCAGGTGGGCGCTTTGCTCGGCGTGGCGCTCGCTGGGTCGCTGGCGGGTACGGGGATTGAGCATGCGTATCAGCCTGGGTTTGCTGCGGCGACGCATGTGTTCTTTTGGGTG
>DATCFJ010000952.1:0-8801 GCA_036509605.1 Polyangiaceae bacterium
CGGGCGGGACCTCGGGCGGGGCGATCGACGAGCTGGACGAGCTCTTCGGCGCGGGTATCGGCGCGGGCTCTTCGCGGTGTCCCCGACAATTCAAAGCCAGCGCGACGCACACCAAGCCCAGCGCGCTGCGCCGAACGCTCACGGCTCCGAGCGCTCGTCGCGCTCGCGCAGACCTAGCTCCTTCATTTTGAGTTGCAGACCCTTCCGCGAAATTTTGAGCAGGCGCGCCGCGTGCGTTACGTTGCTGTTCGTCTGATCCAGCGCTTTGACGATCAGCTCGCGCTCGAGTCGACTCATCGCGGCCTTGACCTGCTCCTTGAGGCCATCGACAGCGGCCGCTGACACGGAAGCCTCGTTGGCGGGCTGGGCCAAAGGCGGCTCGGGCGTCGAAACGTCCCGCACTTCCGAGGGCAAATCGAGCACTTTTAACTCGCTGCCATCGGAGAACAGTACCGCCCGCTCGATGACGTTCTCGAGCTCCCGGATATTGCCCGGCCAAGGATAAGAAACGAGATGCGCCTCCGTGTCGCTTTCGACACCAGAGACATTCTTCTTCAAGCGCGCGTTGAACTTGTCGATGAAGTGCTTCACGAGCAGCGGGATGTCCGTCGCGCGCTCACGCAGCGACGGCAAGCGGATCGGCACCACGTTCAGGCGGTAGTACAAATCCTCGCGGAACGCGCCAGCCGCTATCTCGCGCTTCAGATCGCTATTGGTCGCGGCGACCAGGCGAACATCCACGCGAATCGTCTTCACGCCGCCCACGCGCTCGAACTCGCTCTCTTGCAAGGCGCGCAGCAGCTTCACCTGCATCTCGACCGGAATGGATCCGATCTCGTCCAGAAACAGGGTGCCACCACTGGCCAGCTCGAAGCGTCCGGGCTTGGAGCCGACAGCGCCGGTGAAGGCTCCGCGTTCGTGACCGAACAGCTCGCTCTCCATCAGATCTTTAGGGATGGCGGCGCAGTTGACCTTGATGAAGGGCTTGTCGCGACGCGACGAATTCTCGTGCAATGCGCGAGCCACGAGCTCTTTGCCGGTGCCGCTCTCGCCGGTGATCAGCACCGTGGTCGGCGTGTCCGCGACGCGATCCAGCACGGCGTACAGCTCCAGAATGCTCGGGCTGGCGCCGATTATCCCGTAGCGCGCGACCTCGCGAGCGTCTGACTCCGGCCGCGTGGCTTCTGCCGCCGACAGGTCGCGCGTGCGCAGCGCCTTGCGCACGATGGCACGCACCTCGGCTTGATCGAAGGGCTTGGTCAGGTAGTCGAAGGCGCCCGTCTTCAACGCTTCAACGGCATTGTCGACCGTGCCGTGAGCCGTGATCATCACCACCGGCAGCTCGTCGTCGAGCTCGAGCGCGCGCCGCAGCAGCTCCATGCCGTCGACCTTAGGCATGCGCAGATCCGTGATCACCAGATCCAGGTGATTGTCTTTGAGGATCTGCAGCGCTTGCTCGCCGTCTTCGGCGGTGTGCACGTCGTAGCCGTCGCGCTCGAGCTGCGCGCTCAGGACTCGCCGTAGGTTCGGCTCATCGTCGACGACTAGGATCTGTTTGCGTTCGGGGAGCATCGACCAATAATCTGTTAGCGGGCGAGGGCCTGCGATTAGGGACAGCGCGGACCGCCAGCCCCGTGGGCGAGCAGCGGTGAACAATAGAACAGCGCGGCTTTGCCGTTGCCGCCCGCAGCGATGATGTCGCGGCCGTCGATGTGCGGCGCCGCGAGCGAGCTGCCCAAGGCGTCGCCGCTCTTCGCCGAAGACAAGAACTTCGCGTCGACGAATAGTGCATCCGAGGGCTTCTCGGCGTCGAACACCAGAATCGCGCCGGCACCGGACTCGCCGCGCACGGTCATGTCCGGCGCGCCCACGATGACTTCGCCGTCGCCGTCGCCGTCGAGATCCCCGACCGCAAGAGCTGCGCCGAACTTGGACGTCGCGCAACCGGTCATGCTGGTCGTCGAACCGCAACCGAAGGAGCCGAGCAACGCGCCCGCGGGCAGAGAGCTGAAGCTGCACTCCGTGGACGTGGTCTCGGGTAGCGCGTGCAGCGCGTCCCCGTCGATCACGCTCACGTTCAAGTCGTCAGAGATGACGAGGTCATCGCTGTCGTCACTGTTGACCTTGCCGGCGGCCAGCGCGCGACCGAGGCCCGGCAAGCCGCCCAGGCAGCCGATATAACTCGAAGTCGCGCCTTCGCTCTTCCAGAGCAGCACTTCCGACTTCCCGGACACGCCGATGGCCAAAATGCGCTCCGTGCCTTTGACGAGCACTGCCAATGACTTACCAAAGGTAGGGTCGGCGAAGAGCGTCTTGGGCGCACTGAGCTCGCTGAAATGGATGCTCGACGGGGGATAAAACCAGGCCGCATGCACGCCTGGCTCCGATGCCACTGTCACGAGCAGCTCTGGGTGATCCGTGCGATCCGTCGCCACCGGAAAATCGTAGGCTTGATTCTCGCCGAGCCCGAAGGTCAAGAGCTTCTGCGCAGCAGTTGGGATCGCGAGTGTGTACTCGGAGGCATCACGACAACGAAGCTCTAGCCCCGCAGTCATGACCGAGCCCGTGCCGACGGCAAAGCACAGCGGGCGCTCCATGTCTGGGCCGGGCGCGTGCGCGAAGCCGGCCAACGACGAGGACAAGAAGCAATCTGCCGTGCCGCCTGCGCAGTAGCCGCTGTCGACGGAAGTGGTGCTCGGCGAGGCGTCCCTGCCGATGTCGTACAGCGCAGCTCCCGATTGGTCACCAGCACCGCCACCCACCAGGACCACCGTGGTGTCAGCGCTCGACGCGGTCGCAATGCTGTTGCCGAAACCCGACTTCATCGAGCCGGGCTTTTCGAGCAACACGTTCGGCGAATCCGCCGTGACGTCGTCGAAGCGAGACCAAGAGCAAGCCGATGCGCTGATGCCGACCAGGCACAATAACCCGAACTGTAGCCGCGGAGCTCGCATCAGAACCTGCCTCCCAGGAACAAGCCGCCACCGCTGCTCGAGGCGTTCGGCGTCAAAGAGAACGTCGGGGCTTGCTGGAGTGCGGCCACGCCTTCGGTGCGGCGTTCCGGGCGCTCGAGCCGCGCCACCGGTCGCGCTTTCAACGGGTCGTCAAACTCCAGCAATTTTCCGGGTTTGACGGAGGATTCAGGCAACGGGTCTTTGATGAAGTTGTAGGTCGCGAGGCCGCCCAGGACGCCCGCGATCGCGAAGCCTGCATCAGCGCCGATGGCGAACCAGCGACCCTCGGTAGCACGGCTGTCTGAGCTCTCGAGCGCACCGCTCTGGCGATCGGCCTGCAGCTGATCGTGCAGCTTGTTCGATTCGACGCCGGCGAAGATCGCTCCACCCAGGAAGGCCGCGCCGATCACGGCCTGCGTCCAGGCTGGTCCGCGCGGATACTTCGGGATCATCTTCACGTGTAGCGGCAAGATCTGACCGCGCGGGACGACGACGATGCCTTCGAAGGTTTTGCGGCCGTCACTGGTGACGGTGACCTTGTGCGATCCGGAGTCAGAGCGGGCGTCGAGCGGCTCTTCACCGCTGCGCCAAATACCCTTGGGCTTCTCGTCGACGCTCACGGCGACTGCTGGCGCGGACGAATCGATGCGCAGCACACCGTAGCCGACACGCACCATGCGCACCTCGAGCTCCTTTTGCTCGCCGTGCTCCAGCTCGACGCTAGACAAGAACGGTTCGAAGCCGGGTGCTTCCACCAACACCAGGTGTTTGCCGCCGGGGACGAGCTCGCCGTGTGGTGTCTCACCCCACTCCGGGTGCTCTTTCTTCTTGTCGTCGATCCAGGCGTGCGCGCCGATCACGTTGGCCGACACCCGCAAGAAGGCCATGAATTGGCCTTGTGACAGGTTGGCTTTGAGCTGATGCACGTGGCCGGGCGAAACGGCCATGTCGGCCTCGCTGGCGTTGAAGTCGCGGAACTTCTCGACCACCACGTGATAGTGGCCGACATCCAAAGTCAGATTGGCGGGCGCGTGCGTGGCCACGACTTCTTTCCAACCGCTGTTGGTCGTGCCAATTTTGAATGGTGCCGCATTCGCATCGAGCCGTTGGTAGATGCGTAGCGGCGCGCCGTCCGGCTCGGTTTCGATCACGACGAGTGACTTCATCGCGTTCTGGTCGTCACCCGAGGGCAGAATCACGGCAGGCTTCGGCGGCGCCGCGACTCCGCCGTCCGCGGACACGCCAGCATCCGTTGCTGACGCGCTCGCGGCAGCCGCTAGCGCCGCGGCCTTGGCGGCCTCGAGCGTGGCGATGCGAGCGTTCACCTTGTCCGCGTCAGGCGCGTTCGGATCCGCCTTCAGGTACTCTTTGAATTTTGCGAGCGCGTGATCGACGTCGTTCTGTTTTTGGTAACAGACGCCCGCATTGAACAAGAAGGCCGAGTACGGGTACGTCGCGTAGCCCGCTTCGAAGACTTCAGCCGCACCGGAGTAATTGCCGGCAACGTACAAGCCTTGACCCTTCTCCATCTGAGCGCGGATGGCTTCCAGGCGCTTGCCCGAGCTGTCCCCTGGCGTCTGGGCGATGGCGCTCGTAGAGAGAATGGCCACCAGCGCGAGTAAGAGGAAGAGAAGCACGCCTCGACGAGACAAAAAACCCGAGCTCACCGGGGCAAACATGAGCCCGGATCTCATTCCGGCACAAGGGCGAGTTCAGGCGCTGGCAGGCGGGCCGTTCCTAGAGAATTGCGGCCAATTTATGGCGGCGGGCCGCACGGCCGGCTTTTCCGGGCCGACTGGAAGGGGGCCGCGAGCGGAGCGCGCCTGCGGCGTGTTTCCCCTGCTGGCTAAGATTGTGGAACGCCGGGCATTTGAGGTATTGCCACGGTTGCTCGTATGCTGTCAGGCCTACGATGGTAGCGGTCCTTACGGAGAAGAGAATCAGAATGCGCAAGCAGTTGTGCCTTTGGCTGTTGGGCAGCACGGTCGTGTTCGCGCCCGCGCTCGCACACGCCGAGGACGAGCCGAAGCCTTATCCGGAATGCACCAAGGCCCCGTCGGACGCCGAGACCGCGGCCGCCAAGGGCGCCTACCAAGCAGGCAACGCCTCCTTCGACGAGGCAGACTACCCGCGTGCCATCACCTATTGGGAAGACGCTTACCGTCGTGACTGCACCGCGAACCTGCTCCTGAAGAATCTTGCTCGAGCGTACGAGCTGTACGGGCAGAAGCGTCAAGCCGTAGTCGCCTTGGAGACGTATCTCGTGCGCGAGCCCACCACGGGCGACAAAGATCAGATCCAGCGCCGGATCGAGGTGCTGAAGAAGCAAATCGCAGCCGAGAAGGCCGCGCCCCCGCCGACCACAGGCGCGACAGCACCGGTAACTCCAGTAGTCCCGGCGACCACCCCTCCAACGCAGCCTGAACCGGCCCCCACCGCGCACACGGGCAAGCGCCCGGTTGCCCCGTTGATCGTGGCTGGAGCCGGTGGCGTGGTGTTGATCGTGGGCGCCATCGTCTACGCCGGCGGAGCCAAAGACGTGACTCACTACGAGAGTATCTGCCCGAATCACAACTGCACCGGGCCGAATGCGACAGCCGACCAGGACGCAGCGAACAAGGCGCGCACCAAGAAGATCACTGGCGGCGTAGTCGCCGGCGTGGGCGCAGCCGCTGTCGCCGGCGGTCTGATTTGGTACTTCGTTCAGCCGCGCAGCGCGGAGACCACGGGCAGCTTGCTCAAGCCCAACGTAACTCCCGCCGTGACGCCTGGCTTCGCCGGCCTAGCTCTCAGCGGCGCGTTCTAGTTTCGTCAGCGAGAAGCAGGTTTCTTCGCGGCGCCCCAGGTGGAGCTCGCCTTGGTGTGCGGCTTCTCGTCGTCGTCATCGAAACCACGGGACGACGGCGCGGCGCCGGCATCGCTCTCGCTGGCTGTTGGCGGCAACGCGGGCGCATAGTGGAAGCCCCGCGGATCGGGCTCAAGTGGCGGCGGGGTTTCGCTAGACGAACCCCCGCACGCGGCAAGCGCGCCAGCGACCGCGACGGCGAGCACTGCTCCAGCTCCAACAACGATCCGCACACGCGTCATGAGCGGGGCTGTAGCACGATTGCTCGGGGCGCCAAAAGCAACTACCGTGGCCAGCCCTTGAGCGAATACGCAGTCCAGCCCTCGCGGAGGCAGTCTTGATCGGTCGACTGCGCGGGCGCGTACTTTTGGACGAGCCAACGGGGGGAGTCGTGCTCGACGTGCACGGCGTCGGTTACGACGTGCACACGCCCGTCGGCACGGTCGGCCGCGCGCGCGTCGACGCCAACGCCGAGGTCGAGCTGTGGGTCCACACCCACGTCCGAGAAGACGCGCTCGATTTATTCGGCTTCGCCACCGAAACCGACCGCCGCGTGTTTCGCCTGCTACTGGGCGTGCCCAACGTCGGCCCGAAGACCGCGCTGGGCGTGCTGAGCGCCATGCCGGTCGAAGATCTGTCTCGCGCGGTCGAACGCGGCGATCATGCGCGCCTCGGCAAAGTCCCCGGGATAGGCAAGAAGACGGCCGAACGGCTGGTGCTCGAGCTCAAGGAAAAGCTCCGTGGCCTGAGCAGTGCGACACCGGCCGCGGCTCCCGAAAACCCCGGAAACGAGGCGGATCGCCTGCTGAGCGCCCTGGTGAATATGGGCTACCGGCCCGGCGAGGCCGAGCGTGCCGTATCGGCCCTTGGTCCGAAGCTTGGCACCGAACCACTCGGAAACCTGCTGCGCGAAGCGCTAGCTAAACTGACCCCGTAGGTCGAGACCTTGACCGTGGCAAAGGGTCGTGGATAATCGCGCGGTTACGAGGGAATTTCGTTCTCTCGTGCGCTCGGTCCGCTCCCCTGGAGGACACCTGTGATCACGTGTTTGAAGTGCGGCAAGGAGAATCAGGACCACTATAAGTTTTGCTTGGGCTGCGGAGCAGAGCTCCCGCGTGCAGCCGCAGCGAAACCGTTTACGGCAGCGACGCCTCCGCAAGGCGTGCCTGCGGTTGCCGTGCCTATGCCTGCGCCAGCGCCGATGCCGATGCCCCCGCAGCAAGCTAGCGCAGCGGCACCAGCACCCATCGGATCACAGCGCCCGCCGATGCCGAACGCCCCACCCGCAGCGGTGGCAGCCCCCGCTGCTGGAACCGTTGCCTGCCCGCAATGCGCGCACGTCAACGGGCCCGGCAATCGCTTCTGCGCTTCGTGCGGTTACAACTTGGGCGCGCTGGCCAGTGCGAGTCCTTCTGCTGCGCCCGCAGCGGCTGCACCGACCACGTCGGCGGGGCCGACCATCGTGCTGACGGCACTGCGCGCGGACGGCAGTGAAGCCGGCACGTATCGCCTGCCGGACGCGCAGACCATCACGCTCGGCCGCGACACGGGCTCGATCTTCGCGGGTGACAGCTACCTCTCACCGCGTCACGCGACGTTCACGCGCCGCGGCCCGCAGCTGTCGATCAAAGACGAAGACTCGCTGAACGGCGTGTATCTCAAGCTTCGTCCGAACGAGCCCTGCTTGCTCGAGTTCGGTGATCTGTTCCGCATCGGGCAAGAGATCATCCGACTCGAAGAGCTCAAGGGTCAGGGTCGCTCGCCCGACGGAGTGGATCGCTTCGGCAGCCCGTCCAAGGGTTACATCGGTCGCTTGGCGTTGGTCATCGGTCGCGACACCACGGGCAACTCGTTCCCGATCCCGGAACGCGGCGTGCACTGCGGCCGTGAGCGCGGCGACATTCTGTTCAGCGAAGACGGCTACGTTTCGGGCCTGCACTGCAGCATCGCCAAAGGTCCGGACGGCAAGATCTATCTGACGGACGTCGGTAGCTCCAACGGCACGTTCGTGCGCATCCGCGCCGAGCAGCAGGTGGGCGCGACCGACATCTTGCTGATGGGTCAACAGCTGTTCCGCATCGATTACTGATCGCCCCGGAATGGTCGTACCGCGCACGATTCGAGTCGTGGCAGCCGTCATCGAACGTGGCGGCCGCTACCTGATCACACAGCGTCGAGCTAGCGCGGTTCTACCGCTGCTCTGGGAGTTTCCGGGCGGCCGCGTCGAAGAGGGCGAGAGCGACGCCGCCGCGCTGAAACGCGAAGTGCTGTTTCGGCTGGGCGTCGACATTCAGACCGGCCAACTGATGAGCTTCGTGAGCCATCCGTACGAGCGTTACGTGGTGGAGCTTTACTTGTACGGCGGCACGCTCGTCCTTGGTGAGCCGAGCGCGGTAAACGTGAACGGTTTTCGTTGGGTGGCGAGCGCCGACTTCGAATCCTACGCGTTCACGCCAGCGGACGAAGCGTCGATGACGAAATTGCTCGGGCTTTAGCGGTCGGCGCAGCAACGCGCATGAACGCGACGAAAATAGTTTTGCGCTCGGCAGAGGGGTCGAGTGTTCATCCGTAGGAGGTTGCCATGAGTCTAGTGAACTACGCATTGCCAGTGCTGCTGATCGCGCTGGTATTCGGTTACTCGATCTGGATGAGAGGCAAGGTCGCCAAGGGGCAGGCCAACATGGGCCCCGCCTTCACCGACTTCTACAGGACGACCGGCTTCTGCCACGCCGATATGCCCGGCGCTCCGCCCGAAGCCCAAGCCGAGCGCTCGGTCGCCGACTCCAAAGCGATGGTGGGGGGGAGCTACAAGCAGCACCTGGTTCGCGTCTATCACGGCCTCACCATGCGCTACCGGAGCTCCTACGAGTCCCGGCAGACTGGCGGCAAAATCACGACCACGATGTCCAATCAGTGGCAGGTGGATCTGACTCAAGCGCCGCGCATCCCGGTGCACATCGCCGACAAGCGCCTCGACGGGACTCTCAAGGCCGTCGGCGAGA
>DATCFJ010000953.1:0-7924 GCA_036509605.1 Polyangiaceae bacterium
CGCCGGCAGCGGCGGAGCAAGCGCCGGCAGCGGCGGAGCAAGCGCCGGCAGCGGATGCTCCATGGGCGGAGGAACCACCAAGGTCACCGCGCTGGACGGCACCAAGAATCTGACAGATCTGACGCCCACAGAGGCAACCCAGCTTTGTAACGAGACGAACGCTTACTTCGGATGCGTCATCGGTAGCGCGGACCGCTGCAAGTGGGAGGGATTGGTAGCGGCAGCGTCGACCAGCCCACAATCGGACACGCAGATGCAGAGCAACTGCAGCCACTATCAGGACAGCTGCAGCGCGGACGGCCCCACGGGGGCGAGCGCCGACTGCCTCAGCTCGATCTCCTCCTCCTCCTGCGTCGGGACCGTGGCCCAGTACTCCTCCTGCATCATGGATGAGACGGCGGCGTTCAACGTGACAGTGAAGGGATTTCCCGCCTGCACCGCGACCAAGGTGTCCGATATCTCCCCTATCAACATCGCCGAGGGCGCCACGCCGCCCGCCAGCTGCGCGTCGCTCGTGAACTCGTGCCCAAGCCTAGAACCGCCTGCCCCATTGACGCTTTGATTCGAACAAACACAGCCGCTCGACGACAGCCCGGCTCCGCCTCCGCCGTCTCGACGCTGAACCGAAAAGGACTCTCATGCGCTCTCAATCCGCTCTTGCCCTCGTCGCCGCCGCCGCGGCAGCTCTCTCGGCTTGCTCCTCCGGCTCGCCGGCGTCGACATCGCCCCCGAACGGCAACGCGGGCACCTCAGGGGCCGCGAGCGGCGCTGCCGGCAGCTCGGGGTCCGGTGCTGCCTCCGGATCGCAAGGAACTGGTGGCGGCTCGGGATCGGGCAATGGCACAAGCGGTTCGACTTCCGGCGGCAGTGCCGGAGCCGGCGAAGGCGTTGGCAGCGCGGGGAGCGCCGGCACCGCCGGTAGCAGCGGAAGCGCTGGCAGCGCGGGAAGCTCCGGCAGCAGCGGCAGCAGCGGCAGCGCCGGCAGCGCCGGCAGCGGGGGCTCGGGGAGCGGCGCTGGACCCTGTGACCTCTATCAATCCGCTAACACTCCGTGTGTCGCGGCGCACAGCACGGCTCGCGCACTGTACGGCGCGTACAACGGCAAGCTCTACCAGGTCAGGCGCGCTTCGGATAACACCACCCAAGACATCCCGGTCTTGAGCGCGGGAGGCTTTGCGGATTCGGC
Organism: Polyangiaceae bacterium; assembly: GCA_036509605.1. Taxonomy (GTDB): domain Bacteria; phylum Myxococcota_A; class Polyangia; order Polyangiales; family Polyangiaceae; genus PMG-095. The sequence goes on from DATCFJ010000953.1 coordinate 1,187, forward strand.
CAAGCAGGACACGTTCTGCACGGGCACGACTTGCACCATTTCGCTCATCTACGATCAGTCACCGATGGGCAACGACATGCCGAAATCGCCGCCGGTGGCCCACTTGGCGAACGGAGGCAAGGAAACGAAAGCCGCCGCCGCGAAGATCATGGTCGGCGGCCATGTTGTGTACGGCGTCTACGTCGAGCCAGACGGCGGGGGCGGCTCCGGAAATTCGTACCGAAACAACAAAGCCAAGGGGCTCGCTACGGGCGATCAGCCAGAGGCGATGTACATGGTCGTGGACGGCAAGCGTTACAACGATCGCTGCTGCTTCGACTATGGGAACGTAGAGACGACCGGCAATGACGATGGCAACGCGACGATGGAGGCGTTGGAGTTCGGGTCCATCACGCTCTGGTCGCCGGGCGCGGACACCGGTCCCTGGGTCTTGACCGACCTCGAAAATGGCGTATTTGCCGGAAATTTGCTGGCTCCCAACAAGAATACGAGCAACACCGCCTTGGCTGGCAACTACCTCACGTTGATGCTCAAGGATCCTTCCTCGAACCACCTCACGCTCAAAGGCGCGGACGCGCAGTCCGGCATGCTCGCCGTCAAGTACGACGGCAATCGTCCGAACGGCTACAGCCCACAGAAAAAGCAGGGCGCTGTCGAGTTGGGAGTCGGTGGCGACGGCAGCTCCGGTGGCATGGGCACCTTCTTCGAGGGCGCCGTCACCATGGGTAGCCCGCCGGACGCGGTCGACGAGGCCGTTCAGGCCAACATCGTGGCAGCCGGCTACGGCCGCTGACCGGCGTGGCAGGTAAGTCTGCCCTCCGGCACACGCCTCACCTGCTTATCAAAATCGGGAGTTCGAGTCGCGCTTCACGCGGCCGACGACATTGTTCTTGCGCTTCGCCGCGGCGCCCCCTCGCACACAGCGTGCCGAAGCTACTATTGGGTGGCGCCAGAGCCACAGACGATAAGGGTACAAACGCGATGACTGTCGTTGAGGACCACGCAGCGGTCGCCAATCTTCTTGCAGTCCTCGTCGAGAGTGCACTCGTCCGCGGGGTCCGTGCAGGCGAGCGTTGTTGGGGCGCAGCCATTCCCCGTTACCGCGCACAGTGAGCCGGAGCCGCAATCAGCATCGACTGAGCAGTGCGTGTCAACACAGGTTCCGCCCAGCCCGGGACCGCTGCAAAGACAAAATTGCTTGGCCTGGCAATCGCTATCTTGCACGCAGCCAGACTGACAAGTTCCCTGCCCGAACCGGTACTGACAATAGCCGTACTTGATTCCGGCGCAGTCTTTGTCGGTCGCGCATACTATCCCTTGGCCGCCAGCTCCGGCTGTCGGCTGGCTTGCCCCCCCCGAGCCGCCCGAGCCGCCCGAGCCACCCGCGCCAGAGCCAGAGTAAGTGCAAGCGACAGGCGACGGCCGGTGCTGCACGCCGCTGCTGCACACGGTTAGCCCGGTCATCGGGTCCACGTGCGGTGATGCGCAGCCGGGAGAGCCCCCTTGGCCTGGCGCGCCTGCGCTCGTGTGACCCGCAGCACCGCCCTGTGCGGGTGCACCTGCGTTACTCGCACCCGCGTTGCCGCTGCCCCCGTCGGCGCTGCTTCCGCCCGTGCCGGCATTGCGTCCGCCCACGCCTGCATTGCTACCGCTCACGCCCGTATTGCTGCCCGCCGCACCTGGCTGGCTAGGCGCTCCTGCTCCACCTGCCGTACCCCCCGGCTGACTCGGATCACTCGAGCTGCCCCCACAGGCGCCTGGGAACAGCCCTAGCGAGACCAGCAACGACAAACGCAGCGCGCCCTTGCGTGTGAAGAGGTTGGGTTTGGCGATCCCTGTATTTCGGCGATTCAGCATGGGCGGTTGCGTTACCCATGCCGGGGCCGCCTCGGATCGGCTCATGTTGATCCCGATTTCTCGTGATTGCCGCGAGAGGACGGGCCCAGGATGGAAAAGGCGACTGTCAGCGGAGTCTTAGTTAGGCACCGGCTCCGAATTATCGATTGATGACTGGAGGTGCTGGTTACGGGCACCAAGTTCGGAATGCTGTTCGATGCGGAGCAGCAATCGATACGGGTGTCCACGCAAGCAACGCCATGTGCCGACGCGTTCTGCCGGCCCAGGTAGTCGATCTCGCGCCGCGAAGTCCGGACGCTCGCGTGGGGTACGCGGTCAAGCTTAGACTGTGCGGGTGGGCAAAGTCTCCAACATCTTGATAGTCGACGACGAAGCCGGCGTCCGCGAATTCGTCGCCGAAGCGCTCGAGTTCGATGGGTTCGAACCGACGGCGGTAGCCTCCGGCGACGCAGCGCTCGCGCTCGTGCAACAGCGAGCTTTTGACTTGATGTTTACCGATCTGAAAATACCTGGCATGGGTGGGCTCGAGCTGCTCGCGCGGGCCAAGGAGCTTCAGCCTGAGCTGGAGGTGGTGGTGCTGACGGCCCAGGGCTCGGTCGACAAAGCAGTTGAAGCTATGAAGCTCGGCGCGTTCGACTTCATTCAGAAGCCCGTCAGCGGCCCCCAAGAACTGCGCCTGCTCGCCTCGCGCGCTCTGGAACGCCGCTCTCTACTCGACATCAAAGAAGGCGTGGCTCGCAGCGGTGACGGTGAGCCGGACCTCTCCTACGGTGATCCTCAAATGGAGCCGGTGCTCACGGCGTTGCGCAAGGTGGCCAAGACCACGAAAGATGCCTGCGACGAAGCTTTCGCTCAAAGCGGCTACGCCGCGAGTGTTTCGAACTTCAAAAACATGTCTCGGGCTACCGATATGGTCTTCGCCGACGGCGCCGAGCTGGAAACGCCGGTCATGACCGGTAGCGCGGTAGAGGGGTTCGCTGCCACGCTAAGCGTGACTGTTTGAACGCACCCGCGGTATGACGGTTGGTCGGACCGCGTAGCGGCGAGCTGACCGAGCCGCCCAAGGGCCGATCCTAAAAACGCTCTTAGCGCTCAAAAGGCGGCAGCGGCCCCAGGCGTTCCGTCGTGATCGCGGGATCATCGATATAGAGCTGCGACCCCGACGTCTCGAGACCGTCGGCGATGCCGCCCGTCATCCATTCCGCCCAGGAGGTCTCCATCATTTTGCCTGTGGCGTGAAATGTCAGCTCGCCGTCTTGCCAGGCGTCAAACTCGCCATCGTCCCCGTCCGTCGCGTGGAGGTAGCTCTCGATATGAAACCAGCGACCCACGACAATTTCGCGATCGACGAGTGGCTGTATCGTTCCGAGCTCCTCGGTCAAGAGCACGCTCCCCATGGTGCCATCAGCACGCGTGGTGAACGACAGGCGAATCTCGTCGCGATTGGCGTCGGCGGTGTACGGCGGGTGGCGGCTCCGATAGAGTACGAACCACCAATAGCTGGTCGGGTGAATGGCGGCCGGTAGGTAATACCAGGCGCTCGCATACGCGCCGCCGGGCGGCAGCGGCCCGTTGCGGGCTGCAAGGGGGAAGTCACGCTGGTGCGGGCTGTCGTCCTCAATCAAGAGCGAGTGGGTTCCGCTGTACGCATGGGCCTGCGTTATTTGTACCAGCGAATTCCCCGGTAAAATGAAGCCACCCTGGCCGCCTTTTCCGAGCCATTCCGAGAAGTCCCCAGTTTCATGATCCGTCCACCAGAGCATGCGGGCGTCATCTCCAAATGCCAGCGTTCGCTCCGCACAACCGCAGGCAAGCAGCGCAAGAGCAAGGCCCAGCAAGGCTTGCGTCTTCATGGCCAGCGGACCTCCGTGCCTAGCGCTATGCCGAGCCACAGTTGGGGAGTGTGACCGAAGTTGCCCGTGGGTGCGAGCTTGAGCTCCGAAGAGCTGGGCAGGAGCTCGGCCCAGATGCCGAGCCAGGGCATGATGCGCCGCCCCCAGCCAACGCTCAGTCCTACGCGACTCCCGAGTTCGAGCTGTCGGTAGTCGAGCTGGCCAACACTTCGTTCATAATCGGCCAACGCCGCAAGCACGCCCACGTCAAACAGGCCTTCGAAGTTCCCCGCTCGGACGCGCCAGCGCACTGACAAATCCAGTGGCAAACGGACTTCGCGGATGACCGTATGGCCGTAGCTCAGGTCGCTGGCCGGGGCGATCGCTGCGCCGAGCGAGCCGCCCAAGCTAGAAGAACCCAGCGACAAGCGCACGATCATTCCCGGCGCGACGCTTGCCCGCGTGGCTCCGGCGAAACTGGGCGCGATCCGTAGGGCGGGAGCCAAAGCCACTCCCAGAACCAGGTTTGGCACGTGCGGCTCTGGTTCAGCTGGCTTGGCAATCGGGAGCGGCTGTGGCGCCGGGGCTTGGGTCCGGCTCGGAGCTTCTATCGGTCGAGTGGGATCGCTTCGTAACGCCTCGTCCACTGCTTGGGAAATGGCGAGCGCGCGCGCATCCTCGGGGATGACCCCGACCAAAACGGTGCGGCCGACAAAGCCGCCCTCAGCCCGCAGGTTCGCCGGAATGACCGAGACGCGTTGCGCGTCATCGGCCAAAAGCGTGACCCGCATTTGGGGAGCCGACGTCGCTGTTTGGGTCGAGTCAGCGCAAACCTGCAGCGAGCGACGCCCGAGCTCGACGCGAAGCTCGCGCAGAACTGCTTCGCGCAGAGTGACTGTCCACGCTGCTCCGTCGAAAACGAGTTGAACCCATGCTTCGTTATCGTGCGGACAGGGCGTCTGGTCGGCAACTGCCGCACGAGGCCAGCCGAACGCCCACAGACAGACGAGGGAAGCGTAGCGGCGCACCCGGCGCAGACTAGCTGCCCAGCCAAGCGTTCTGCGCGAAAAGATTCTTGTAACTTTTTGAGTGCTACGTTTTTTGGCCACTCTTCGCGCGAGCCCATCGCTGGTTCGCCTCGTGAAAATCAGTTCCGCCCGTACCCGATCTTCAAAATCGCACACAACCATCAAAATTCCTGAGCCGCTTCTTGGGCTCGAAGCATGGGTGACGAGGTCGGCCATGAATTTGACAGGTGCGCGGTCTCTTTTGTCGTCGAGAAACGGCGGGACGTCTCCGCTATGAAACAAGAATCACGAGCGATACGGAGCCGCGGGCTTGCCGCCGTGGCGATGCTGGCGACGAGCTTGATATCCGCAAAGCAAGCTCACGCGGCTTCGCAGTTGATGGACTACTTCACGCCGACACCGATTGTCGGTGCCCTGTCAGCCACGGCTTGGGGCGCGGCTCAGGTAGGGCCTCGCGATCAATCCAATGGGCTCGAAGATTCTACGTTGGCGAAATGGGTGTATTGGGATGGCGGCATCATCAAAGCCGCTGACGGCACATACCACATGTTCTCCAGCCGTTGGGACCAGAGCAATGGCCACGGCGGCTGGCAGTGCTGCTCGTACGCTGTGCAGTGACCCATCAGCCAAGGCGGGATGATTTGTAGACCGGCAGGATTCAGGCTCGATCGCAACACGGAGGTTGCGATTGTTAGTTGGACGGAAGATCGAGGACGAGCGGGAAGCAGTCCGGTGCCTGCGGGCGGCCGAGCGCAAGGGCATGAGCGCAGGCGCGTGGGCGCGTGCACACGGCGTCGACGGACGGTCGCTGCACGCCTGGCAAATGAATATCGCGCGGCGCGGTACAACTACCCCTGTCCGACGACGCAAGACAGCGCCGAAAACGAGTTCGATCGCCCACGCGCTGGTGGAGCTCGTGCCGGCCATGGCATCGGCCGCGCCGGGGCCGGGCCGCTATGCGCTGGTGGTGGGCAGCTCTCGGGTCGAGTTCGGTGACGATGTCTCGGTCGCAACGCTGCGCCGGGTGCTCGAGGTCCTGCGCTCGTGCTGAGCTTGCCGCCGACGGTGCGTGTGTTCGTAGCGGTCGAGCCCTTCGACATGCGCGGATCGTTCGACGCCATCGCTGGCGCCGTGCGACGGATCGGGCTCGACCCCGTCGACGGGCACCTCTACCTCTTCTTCAACAAACGCCGCCGACTCGCCAAAGCCCTGTGGTTCGATGGCTCCGGCTGGTGTCTGCTAGCGAAACGACTCGAAGCGGGCAGTTTTCAGCTTCCGCCGTTCGACGGTGGCAAGCCGCAGATCGGGATCGACGGGTCCGCCTTCGCTTCGCTGTTGGCCGGCATCGACTTCACGGCTGCGCGGCGCGGCTGGTACCGGCGGCCTCGGCCCGAAAAAGTGGACAAGACGATCGACACAGATCCCCAAGTGTGATCTGTACTCGTCAGTGGACGAGCTAGAAACGCTGCGAAAGGAGAATGCCCAGCAGCGTCTGCAGCTCGCACAGCTTCTCGACCAGAATGCGCAGCTCGTCGAGCAACTCGCTCGCCTCAACGAGCGAGTCGGCGAGCTTCTCGCAGTAGCGCAGCGCAAGCAGCGTAAGGCGCGTGCGCCAACGGCAGTGCCGCCACCCGCGCCACCGCCCGTCGTCGCGGGCGAGCAGCAACGAGCATTCGAGGATCGCCCCAAGGCGCCCGAGAAACCTGGCGACGACCGCGCAGCGAAGAAGAAGGCAAAGCCCTCCGGGCGCAAACCACTTCCCGGCCACCTCGAGGCCGAGGAGCACGAGCTACGGCCCGAGTCGTGCGCCGCCTGCGGCGGCCAGGCCCTCGATGTTGCAGACCAGCTCGTCGAAGAGAAACTTCACGTCGTCAAGGAGCACCAGCGGCGCCGCGTCGTGCGGCGCTACACGTGCCGCTGCAGAGCGTGCGGCGAGCGCACCACGCTCCGCTCGCTGCCAGCTCCTTACGAGCGTTCCAAGGTCACTTGCGAGTGGCTCGCTTGGCTCGTTTACCAGAAGT
>DATCFJ010000954.1:0-3708 GCA_036509605.1 Polyangiaceae bacterium
CTGCCGAGATTGAAGGACCGTTTGGTTCTGGGCAGCACCGGGCTTCGCGTCAGCCCCTTCTGTCTGGGCGTGGTCGGGCGACCTGGGATCATCGGCGCGGCGTACCAGGCTGGAATCAATTTCTTTTTTCTGACTGCGGACATGCACTGGCCGGTGTACGAGCCCGTGCGCAAGGGACTCGGGCAGCTGCTCCGGGCTTCGCCCGAGGTCCGTGCGAAGATCGTGGTGGCGGTCGTCTCTTACGTCACGCAGCCGGAATTTTCCTGGGCGCCGTTCGACGAAGTGCTGGAGGCGGTACCCGAGCTGGGGCACGTCGACGTCGCGGTGATCGGTGGCTCGTATCCGGGGGATTTCCTGGGCCGCCACCAGCAGTATCTGCTCAATCGGCCGCGCGGGATGAAGGCGCTTGGTGCGTCTTTTCACGACCGCACTACTGCTGTTACCGCCGTAAATCACGGTCTCGTGGACGTTGCGTTCGTGCGTTACAACCCGCTCCACCCAGGTGCCGAAGCCGACGTGTTTCCGCAGATCCGGGCTGACCGTTCGAGTCGGCTATTCAGCTTCCAGAGCACGCATGCCTACCTGACGCCAGAACGACTCGCGGCTCTGGGGCTGCCGGAAGGTAAATGGCGACCCGCGATCACCGACTACTATCGTTTCGCGCTTCGCCAACCCAGGTTGGATGGCGTGCTGTGCTCCTTCGACCGTGAAGAGCACCTGGCTGAGCTCGGACGCGCGCTGGCCAAGGGAGCGCTGTCCGAGGAGCAAGCGAGCTACTTGAAGAACCTGTCGGCCCTGGATGCCGGAGCCATCGAGCTTACCAAAGCTTGAGAGATCAGACCGCGAGTCGCGGCTGCTCCCCGGTGAGCTTCAGGTACAAGTACACGTTGGCAATCGCGATCACGGGCGCCGAGATGAGCAGGGCACCCACGCAGAACGCGGCGAAACCAGCGACGACGACCGCCATGTTCAGTAGTAGATAGACGAACACGTTCAGGCGTTGACCGGTCGTGGCGCGCCAACTGGCTGTCAGTGCCTCGATCGGCCCGAGCCCTTTGTCGACAATAAACTGCTGATAGAACAGCCAACCGCATATCAAAATGACGCCGGGCACCACGCACAAGACCAGGCCGGCAGCCGCGCCGAACGTATAGAGCAGTTGTCCGCCGAGCATGGGTAAGAAGAACCGCCCACCGCCAAACACGGCGTTCAGCTCTGGCCGTTCACCGCGACAAACGCGCAGCGCGAAATGATTGATACCGCCAAGCATGTAAGCTTGCACGGGCATCGCGATCAGTTGCGTGATGCCCTGGCCGCCTGCGGAGATCACCATTCGCGACCCCGCGTCGAGCCGCGGTCCCAACAGACCGAGCACGAAGCCTCGAATGACGCCGAGCACGATTGCCGGCAGCGCCGCGACCAACACCGCGAGGACGATCGGTAACGCAACGCTCGCGAAATTCTTGGTCACCGCGGTCCAGCCGAACGACACGGCATCGACGGGACTGAATATCGGCGGTCCGTTCAGCGGCTGCTGCGGCCCTCCGTAGGCTGGCGGAACGAAGCCTCCGAACGGCGACCCAGGGCCCGGAGGAGGATAGCCGCCACCCGGAGGTCCGTAGCCGCCACCGCCCGGAGGAGGATAACCGCCACCCGGAGGTCCGTAGCCGCCCGGCGGAGAGCCGCCACCCGGAGGTCCGTAACCGCCCGGAGGATAACCTCCGCCACCTTGCGCGCGCGCTATGCCCGTTTCGTTGAGACTCACCAGCACCTCCGGCGCGCAGCCTGCCAGTGCTGTTGGGACACGTCCACCGCACGCGTGCGCGTGAGCCGCTGAGCTGCCTGAGGATCCCAGAAAGCCCTGCGCCAGGCGTCCCTTCGACTACCCATGTGACGAAACAGGCTGCCCAGGATAACCCGCGCGTTTAGCTAGGGTTTGCACAGCGAGCGGTTCACGTCACAGCCGTTCGCGCACCTCACGATTGTCATGGGCGGGCTTTGGCCAATTGGTACGAGGCACGAGGACAGGTCGAAGAGCATGAGCTCGAGCGCCTCGCGCGTGAAATTCATCGCTGCGCGCTATTGAGTGCAGGCGATGCCTCGTGCCACCGAGGCATCGCGAAGGTGCGTGTGAAAGCGCGTTGGCTGTCGAAACCGGCACAGCGTCGTTCGCGCGCGCTGAATACAAGCGTCGTTCAGCGACGACGACGTGCAAAGGCTAGACCGAGCCCGACCATCGCGAGCGCTGCAGCGACGCCGCTGTTGGTCTTGCCGGGGATGCTGATGCTGCAGCCGCCGCTGGAACTGCTCGGCGTTGTGGACGCCTCGCCAGCCGTCGTGGACGACGCGCCGGCGGTCGTCGCGGGAGCACCGCCAGCTGCTGGGGCGCCGCCAGCCGCTGGGGCACCGCCGCTGCCACCGGCGCTCGCGCCGCCGCTGCCAGCCGGTACTTTGGTGAGCGTGCAATGGTTTGCTACACACGTCGCGCCTTCGCTCATGCACTTGCAGTCGGCGACTGTCGTGCACCAACCGTCGCTGCCCATGGCGTCGGTGCCGGCAGGGTTACAGTAGAAAATCTTATTTCCGCTCGGCGTGGCCGATGTCTTGGTCCAGTTGCAGACGGCATCACCACACGCAGTACCCGGGCAGTCCGTATCGTTGTAGCAGGCCTCGCCATCGGCGAAAGCCGTGGACGCGGCGAACAGCGCTACTGAACCAACAAACATCGCAATCGATCCGCGAAGCAACGCAATCATGGTGGGAACCTCCAAGGACGCTGTAATACAGCCCGCGCGAGGCTGCCAGGGCATGGATGCGCGATCGAGATTTCGCCGGGGGAGCGCGAACCTGACGCCTGGGTCGAAACGCCACAATGCCCGTGGATTCGGCGGCTTGTGGGCGGCGCCTTGGGCGGGCTGGGGCGGATCGGATACTCTTACCTGCTTCGGTGGTGAAGCGCGAACAGGCTCCTTTGGGTTTGGCACAGCGGGCCCGTTCTTGGCTGATCGGCGTCCCTGCGCCCGATCCGGTCGCGCGCCGTCACGCCCCCTCGGTACTCGTGCTGTGCGGGTTGGGCGCCGCGGCGCTCGTGGTGGGGGAGATCGTACGCTGGGAAGAAGGCGCATTCCGGCACGACCTCGCGGTTTCGCTGATGCGACTCGCGGGCGCAGTGGTACTCGGTTCGGCGTTCGTGCTGGTGCGAGGCGGACGCTTCAAGGCTGGCGTCTCGCTGTTCGTCTCGGGTGCGGTGCTGATCAGCGCGGCTGGCGTGGCGCTGACCGGTTTCGCGGCCAATTCCAGAAGCTTGATCGAGCTCACGATGCCGCTGGCGTTGGCAGCGCTGCTCGTGGGCCGGCGCGCGCTGTGGACTTCGATGGCCGCGTACGCACTCGGCTTTGCCATTGGTGGTCTCCGCGATCGCGGATTGCTCTGGGGCATGGGGCCGCACGCGCCACCGACGCTGCCGTTTGGCGCCGTCGGGACCGCGATCATGGCCTTCACCGTGGTCAGTATCGTTCTGGATCGGGTTGGGCTCTCGCTGCGCGAGGGCTTCGAGCTTGCGCTAGCGCGACAACACGAGCTCGAGCGCGCCGGCGCCGAGCTGGCGCAGGTCAACGCCGCGCTCGAGGCCGAAATGGCTCGCCGCCAGGTCGCCGAAGCGCAGTTGATCGAAGCCCAGAAAATGGAGGCCGTGTCGCGCCTTTCTGG
>DATCFJ010000955.1:0-4493 GCA_036509605.1 Polyangiaceae bacterium
AGGAGTGGAAGTGGATGGGCACTCCGATTTTTTCACACGACGGCATTATCTGCACCGGCGAGTCGTACAAGCAGGTCGTGAAGCTCACCTTCGCCAAGGGCGCCGCCCTGAAAGATCCGGCGCGCCTGTTCAACTCGAGTCTCGATGGCAACGTGCGCCGCGCGATCGACATCCACGAGGGCGAGAAAATCGACGGGTCCGCCTTCAAGGCGCTCGTGCGCCAAGCGATTGCCCTGAACGCGGCGAAGCCCGCGAAGAAGACGAAGCCCGCCGCGTCGAAGCCTGCGAAGATCGCGAAGGCGAGCAAGGCGAAGACCGCGAAGACCGCGAAGACCGCGAAATCCCGTAAGAAGTCCTAAGGGGATTCCGCCCTAGGCGAGGGTCGGCCCGCGCTTCTGAGTATTCCTTGACGAGTATATGATGGTGTGGTTATATACCTCTCGTGGAATCATCCTTCGCCATCGTCGCGGAGCCCAATAGACGGGCGATCTTGAGCCTGCTGCTCTCCTGTGAGCGCTCGGTGGGGGAGCTCGAGCGCGAGCTTCACCTCTCGCAGCCGTCGGTCTCCAAGCACCTGCGGCTACTGCGGGAGGCTGGGTTCGTGGAATCACGAATCGAAGCGCAGCGCCGCCTCTATCGCTTGAGGCCCGAGCCACTCATGGAGCTCGACGCTTGGCTCGGCCCCTTCCGGCGCTTCTGGTCAAAGCACGTCGACGCCCTCGAACAACACTTGGACAGGATGGACGACGTGCCGCCTGTGAAAGGAAGGAAGAAGACATGAGCAACAGTGAGCAATACGAGCCGGGCCCAGCGTTTGGCGCTGATATTCAAAAGGACGGTGAGAGCTGGACGCTCGTGCTCGTCCGCGATCTCTCCCACCCTCCAGCAAAAGTTTGGAAGGCGCTGACCGATCCTGAGCACCTCCGCGCCTGGGCTCCGTTCGATGCCGATCGCAGTCTCGGTAGCGTTGGCAGTGCGCAGCTCACGACCGTGGGAGCGCCGACACCGCAAGTCTCCGAGAGCCAAGTAAAGCGAGCGGACGAACCCAAGCTGCTCGAATACACCTGGGGCGCGCAGGACCTCCGCTGGCAGCTGGAGCCGCTCGGAGCCGGCACTCGGCTCACGCTTTGGCATAACATCGACCGCAAATTCATCGCGATGGGCGCTGCGGGCTGGCACATCTGCCTCGACGTCCTGGCGCGAGAGCTCGAAGGCCGACCGATTGGACGCATGGTCGGCTACGGCGTCATGAAGTTTCCCGGCTGGCAGCGCTTGCTCGCTGAGTACGGCAAGCAGTTCGGCGTCGAGCCGCCGAATTGGGGCTGAGCCGTGTCCCGCAAAGGAATGGCGATCGGCTTCTGGATCGCGACCGCGCTCTTCACCTTGCAGATGGGCTTCACCGCGTTTCTTCGGCCTCGTGTTGCTGCTCGCGCCAGTGCCTTCGCGGCTCAAAGAGTGGGCGTACGCCGGCTTCGCGATCGACCTCGGCTCGGCAGTCATCGCCCACCCGCAGTGGGTGACGGCCCAGAAGCGTGGGGCTGGGCCGTGGGCACCGGCGTACTCTGGGCGCTCTCGTATCTCTTCTGGCGCCGCTTGGAGGCTGCGCCAGCGAGCGCATGAACGCGCGTCGATTGACCTGCGAGGATCCTCGGTCGAGCATGGCCAGATGCGCAGCCTGTTCTCCCCAGTTCGCCCCGTCGTGAGCGTGCTCGCGTTAAGCACGTTCGCGCATCTTCTCAGCTGCGGCGGGCATAGCAGCTCGAGCTCTGCCGACAAGGGCTCGGACGGCGGCGCGCTGGGCTCGGACGAGAAGTCGCTGTTCGTGGCTGGCGTGCTGTCGCTCGACGTTACGGAGTGCCTCGCCAAAGCGGACGTGTCCGCACCGCGCCTCAGTCAGGGCGTATTGGATTTAGCGTTCGCATCGAGCTACACGGCGTTCGTGCTGGTGGGAAATCAGCTGCCACGCGCCGGCTCGCCGACTGAGACCGAACGTGTTGCGCTGAGCGGCGCAGAGATCACGCTGACGACTGAAGACGGAACGGTGCTGAAGTCCTACTCGACGATTGGCACCGGATTCGTCGACGCCGCAACCGGGTCTGCCGCTTATGGGACGATGTCCGTCAGCGTGATTCCAGCCGCGTTGGGCGCTTCGGAAACAGTGCAGAGCGCTCAGCTGCTCGTCGCCAAGATTCGAGTGCTGGGCGAAGCGTTGGACGGCACCAAGCTGACCTCGAGCGAGCTGGATTTGCCGATCAAAGTTTGCAACGGCTGTTTGGTACAATACCCAGCGAGCGCGGCAGATCCGACGCAGCCGGCTGGGTCCGGATATCGGTGTGCGACCTCAGACACCACGACGCCGGGCGCGTCTCCGCTGCCCTGCATCATGGGTCAGGACGTAGCGTTCTCGTGCCTGACTTGTTCGGCGAGCATCGCCCTGTGCCGCGACCCGTCGCTGAATCCTTCGTTCAGCCAATGATGCGTCATGAGGGTGGGGGCGCCCGCGTCCCCGCGTAAAAAGCGCCGAATCAGCGATTGACCGTGATGGTTACCGAGTCACCCGGCTTGATCTTCTTGCCGGCGACCGGATTTTGGTTGAGCACCACGTACGAGGGAGTTTCGCCTTCTTCGGTCCAGACGATTTTCAACACGAAGCCCAGCTCGGTGGCTTGGGCCTTCACTTTCTCGACACCCTGGCCGAGTAGCTTCGGCACCTCGATGTCGCCCGGGCCGCTCGAAACACGTACGACCACTGGCTTGTCGATCTCTTGCGCAGCCTGCGCTTCAGGCAATTGCGAGACCACGTTGCCCTTGGCCACGTTAGCGTCTGCGATCGGCTCTCCCGCCTGGAGCTTGTAGCCACTCTGGGCCAGAAGCGCCGTGGCTTCCGCTAGCGTCCGACCGACGACGCCAGGCACCTTGGGCAGCTCGCGCGCCAGCACGACAGTGACCGAAGCGTGTGCCTCCAGCTGTTGCCCCGCAGCAGGCGTTTGCTCCACGACCGTTCCCGGCTCAGCGCCCGCCGCGGCCTTTCGCTCACTCACCAAGAACACCAACCCCAGCGCCTGAATATTCTGCCGCGCGTCGTTTTCACTCAGCCCCTTCAAGCTCGGCACACCCACCTTGGGCACCTCGTGCGTCTGCGTATTGAGCTGCTTCAACCGATCGATCCCCAACACCGTTCCGATCGAAGTAACCATCGATACGAGCACGACCAGCACAACCAAACCGAATCCTCTCATGGCGACGTACTCCCTTCACGGCTAGCTCAGCCTGCCCTGGCTTCGCATGCAAGCGGCTTTGGCTGGACGGACCGTGGTTGCCAGGAGGTTTGACGGTTCAAGTGGCGGGTCGGACGCTATCGACTGGCACGGCCGGCTCTGCACCGGTGACGGAGCCTGCCGCGGAAAAATCCAGCGGCTGCTCCGTCAGTACCGGTGCGTCCGCACGCAACGGCGCCGCTTGGGGCGCGCTGTCGCTCGGCTGCGGCCTGCGCCTGCGCCGTCATTGCCGACGTCGATCCCGTACAGCGGGGCTACGTGCGTCACGACGCGAGCGGCGCGCCGCGCCTGCCGGTGGTGCGCGCTCTGGGCAGCATCGACTTGAACGCGGCGCCAGGATCACCACCGAATTTGCTGGTGGAATACACGACGCACAACCTGTCCGACGCGGACTTCACATTCACTGGCCCGGCCGTCGCGGAAGCACAGGTACTGCTCACCGCACTCGCCTCGAAGTTCGGTTATGACCCGGCCGACGCCAGCCGCTACAACAACAAGTTCAGAAATCCTGCGTTGAGCTTCCTCACCGGCGAACGGCTGACGATCCTGTACTCCAACGGCGGACTGCACGCCGTGGAAGCAGAGCTGAACAAGCTGCGACGGCTGGGCGTGCTCTGAGAGACGAAAACTCAGCCTAGAGCCGGTCCTAGAACCTCGGACCGAGCTCGCCGAAGAGGCGCGAGCAGACCAAGGCGCGGCGATGAGGCGTACTTCAAGTACGCCGAGGAGACGTAACGCGGGGATGCGAAGCGCATCTGAAGGTGAGCGACGGGAGAGGTTTTGGGACCGGCTCTTAGGCAGGGCATCACGAACCGCTCTTGCGTCGTCCTCGGGAGTTGCTCGCAGCTGGCGTGCTGACCTCGGCGCGCGCAGCGAAGACCGCGGTCTTTACGACCTCACGGAACGCGCGCATCGAGGGATCGTGTTCCGTGCGCTCGTGCCAGGCGAGCTTGAGCGCGACTGCAAGGCGCGGCCCCGCGCTGAGCCTCCGAACACCAAAGGCGCCGCCGTAGCGCTCGACGAAGCTCTCGGGCAGGGTCGCAACGAAGTTCGTTGTGGCCACGACGGCGGCGGCCGCGCTAAAGCTTGGCACTACGAGAGCGACGTCGCGTTCGATTCCGAGCCGCGCATACGCGGCAGCGAGCTCCCGGTAGCCACGACCCGGCGCGACTTGCACATCGACATGGCGCAGGGCGGCGAGCTGGCGCTTGGGAA
>DATCFJ010000956.1:0-3398 GCA_036509605.1 Polyangiaceae bacterium
CAAAACTCGACTCCCGGCAACCGGCGGAGGCGGTGAATCGATAACCGTTCCTGAGGACGATCCGTTTGCACGTCCAGTGACAGAATCCCAGCCTGCGTCGCGGCACCCCTCCCGGCTGTTTGCCGAGCCAGCAGCGAGAGGCGACGCTATCACGCGCGTTCACGTGAACGAAATGCCCTGACCACCCTACACACGGGATCACAAACGACGCGCTAGGCGCGGAAAAGGCGTGCCAGACTGAGATGCCAACCGGCCAAGAGCGAGGTTAGAAACGATGCCCGGTGAAGACCAAGATCAGCAGGATGACGATCAGCACGCCGGCGGGGGACCAGCCTGCGTAGCCGTAGCGCGAATGCCCCAGGCCGCCGCCAATCAGCGCCAAGACGAGAATGATGATTAGGATCGTAAACATTGGCATGCTCCGTTGCTCGGGCGCCGCAGCGCCGCGTTCTCAGCAGGTCAGTGCAATATGGCTGCCAACCGCACAATCGCCTTTTTTGCGAGCTTTTGCAGGGTTTTGTCAGCGCTGGGCATGTCGCAATCGGTCTCACTGAGCGCGGGCGCACGCTCGGAGGATCGGTGCTGAAATGAGTAAGATCGTCAATCTGAACAAGTTTCGCAAACAGAAGGCCAAAAACGCGCGAGTGAAACAGGCAGAGACGAATCGCCGTTTGCACGGGCGCACCAAGGCCGAACGCGCCCATGACGCATTACAGAAAAAGAAGCTCGAATCGAGCGTCGACCAAGCCCGCCTCGAGCACACACCCGAGTCCGACGCAGAAAGCACACCCGAAGATTCTTAGGGCCCTCGAATGGCTAAGTCGGTCGATGGTCGCGATCAAGGCGCACGGCTAGCGAGGCGCGACGAAGACGCATACCGCGGGTATGTAACTGAGGAGCAACGAAGCCAGTCGGGACTCAAGATTGGTCACATCTTGGGTTCCCGGCGCTCGCCTTCGCGATGATGGTCGGAGCCTTTCCGCGCGCGCCCCAGATGCAAGAGTTTTGCATAGGACGCGCTTCTGCAGCGTCTAGGCTGCCCGCGAGCACCTCGATCTACGTCGGAAGGCCGACGTGGATCGGCTGCCACGCGAGGGCACGAGACCGTCCCCAGCGCTCGCGCGAGTCTCAAGCCATGATCCTGGCAAGCCGCCCGCACTCACGAAGGCAAAAGCCCCACCCTGATCGAGACGTGACAATCGTGAGAGCCGGGATGCCGTCAAACTCGGTCAAACACACCTGGCTTGGACATGAATATGAGCGATTTCGCCTTGTGTTTCGGGCGTGCAACTCGCAGCATTGAGAGCGATGGAAGGGCTTGGTCGGGAGCAGCTGGAGCGCGTAGCCAGCTATTGGTGGCAGCGTGCGCAGGGCGAGCTCACCTCTTGGTACGGCTTCCAACACGTGCTTGCCGATCTGCGAGCCGAGAACGCGGCCCCCGCGATCATCGAGCTGGCCGAGCGCGCCGTGCAAGACGAGTACGCACACGCGCAGTTTTGTCGCGAGTGGGCGGTGCGTTTCGGGCACCCCGACGGAGAGCTCGTGCCGCGCGGCGTGCGGCCGATCGCGTTTCGCGGCGCGACCGAAGCGGAGAACCGCCTGCTGCGGATCGTGCTCTGTTGCATGAACGAGACCGTGGGCTGCGTCGTGCTCCGTCATGTGCGGCCCCTGCTGGCGATTCCCGAGCTACGCGAGCTGAACCGCCGGCACATGGCCGACGAAGTGCAACACAGTCGTGTTGGCTGGGCGCACTTGGCCACGCTTGGCGACAAGCAGCGTAAGTTTCTCGGCCCGTGGCTGCCCGCCTTACAGCGCCTCGTGAAGCAGAGTTGGTGCGAGGGCACTGAGCAAGAGCACGAAGAGCTGGTGCCGTTCGGCTATTTTTCGCGACGGCTGTTGCGCGCAGCACATGACGAAGCCGTCGAGACGGTAATCCTGCCGGGGTTTCAACATTTAGGCTTAATGAAAGCAGCTTGAGCATGAGTAAGAGCAACGAACTGTTGTCGGACCACCCGCTTTTTCGCGCTTTGGTGCTGATGGGTAGCGGGCTCGCCCTGAGCTGCGGCGGGCGCGCCGAAGGCAGCGGCGCAGCAGCGAGCGACGGCGCGGCCGGGGCACCGGGCAGCGCGGCCGGGGCACCGAGCAGCGCGGCCGGGGCACCGAGCAGCGCGGCTGGCGCGAGCAGTGGCGGCAGCCCGGCTACGACCCCGATCATCATCGTGGAACCGAGCGGCGCCGGAGCGGCGTCTGGCGGTGCGCCCGCCGTGGCGCCCGTGCCGGACTGCCCGTACGCGCAATGGGATTGCTCCGCGCAATCGGTCTGTTCCGTGTCGCTCTCGTCGCTCACCGACCCGGTCGCGTCGAAGTGCTTTTGCGACACCAAACGACCAGTAACCGCCAACGACTGCGGCAAGGACGAGAGCTTGGTTTGTCTGCAAGCCTACTGGCAATACAACACGCCACCGGGGACCTGGGACTACAGTTTCCACGTGCAATGCAGTTGCGTAAAGTCGCCGGCGCCGAGCGACAGCTGCGTTACCGCATGCGACACCGCGTTCCCCGAAGTCATGGGAAGTGGCGTGCGCATTTTTGACTGCTTTCTGCCGCCCAGCTCAACCTGCGACGACAGCGGAACGTGCACCGCGACCTCCGCCGACGTATTGCGCCAGGATGGAATCATGTGCGGCTGCGCGGACATTGGCCTGAGGTAGCGACACCGACAGACCAGATCGCGCATTGCATCCGGACGCTCCCCGCATACACTCCCCCACATGCGATTGGGATGGTTGGTGTCAGCTGGGGTTTGCGCGCTCGTGGTTGCTTGTAGCTCGAGCAGTCACAGGAAAGTCCTGATTTGTGACGCCTCCGTCTGCAATCCGGTGGAAGAAGCGGGAGCTGCCGGCACCGCCGACGTACCGGTCACGGGTCCCGGCGCGGCGGGCGAAGGCGGCTCCGGCAACGAAGCAGGCGCCTCGGCGGACGCCGGCGCACCACCCCAACTCGAAGCGGGCGCAGGCGCAGCCGGTGAAGGTGGCGTCGCTCCGAGCTCGCAGCTCGAGGTCACGCTTGCCGGCAACGGTAGCGTCGCGGTCAGCGACGCGGCCGCGTGCTTGTCCGGCTCGTGCGCGTACCCGCTCAACGACGGCACCGTGCTCAGCTTGGAAGCGAAGCCCGGCGCAGACTCGCGCTTCGTCGGCTGGTCGGGTGCGTGCAGCGGCAGCGATGCAAAGACGACCGTAACCGTCAGCGGGCTGAAGACGTGCGTCGCTACGTTCGCGATTCAACGCGCGGTCGCCGCAACGGTTGACGTGGTCGGCAACGGCACGGTGACCAGCAACCCAGACCTCGGCTGCACCGCGCTCGGCTGCAACGGACAGGTCGACGACCACAGCAACGTG
>DATCFJ010000957.1:0-8419 GCA_036509605.1 Polyangiaceae bacterium
GATGGCGTTGGAAAAGGGAACGGAGGCGAATCAGCCGCTCGCGCTCGCCGTGGTCGGTGGGCTCACCTCTTCGACATTGCTGTCTCTTTTCCTCGTGCCTGTCATGTTCATGTTCTTCGCGAAGCGCAGCGTCGCAACTGAGGAGGAATCGACGACGGCACATCCGCCCCTTGCAGCGACTAGCGCCTGAAACGACGGTCGACGCCTAGTTACGTTCAATCCAGCACGGCTTCCACTCATCAGCAACAAGGAGAAGAGCATGGTCGACCACAAGTCGAAGGAAGTTTTCGATGACCCGCCGCCGTCCTCGACGCGACGGCGCGATGAGCGGGTCGTTGAAGCGATCTGCATCATCCTCAAGACTCGCTTCGAGATCCCACCTCAGGAAGTCCATCTGACCAGCCGTTTTATCGAGGATCTAGGCATCGATGCTTTCGATCTCCCGGATCTGATTCTCGCGATGGAAGAGGTCTTCGAGATCGATATCCCCACCGGTCACGCAGCGCGAATCCTGACACTGAAAGATGCGATCAGGTGCGTGCTTGCCCTTCGTGCCCGCGAATGATTCCGTACAGACAGCAAAGGCGAAGAATGCGCCGCCAGCGCATTCTCGGCACTTCCCGAGGTCACAATTGAATTGAGACCTCACGGCTCGAGGGGACGAAGGGAGATTTGCCGTAACGGATCGCGCACACTGAGCGCCTGGCGCTATAGTCCAAACAATCGGCGAAGCTTTGACGGCGGGGGGGTGGGGCCTTCCTGCGCCGGCTTATCCCGGCAGGTGCAGCGGTTCTCTCGCGGAACGTCGCCGAGCACTTGCTCGACGTGCATGCCGCAGCCGGCGAATGAGGGCTTTTTGCATTTGGGACACTCGACTCTTCTACACATGCTCGGACTCCGCTGGTGGGGCGATATTGCCCATTGTTAGGAGAGCCAGCTTGCCGCACAAAGGATTCGCAATCGCGCTGAAGTGTTTGAAACTTCGGCCTCCAGACGATTGCCTCGCACCTCTTTGGGCTTACGTTGGCTCTCAAGTACAAGGTGAAAGTCATGGCAACCGAAAACGACCTCCCGCGCGGCAACTGGAGAAAATTGGCAATTGGCTACGATGAGGCATTGGCGCGGCTCCCCGATGCCCTCAAAGCGGAGGGCTTCGGCATCATCACGCAGATCGATATCCAAGAGACCTTCAAGGCAAAGCTTGGAGTCGACTTTCGACGCTACCGCATCTTTGGTGCCTGCAATCCAAACTTGGCGCACGCGGCCTTGCAGCTGGACCTTCGCGTCGGAGTGCTCCTGCCGTGCAACGTCGCGCTTTACGAAGAGAGCGGGGGGCAGGCCGTCGTGGGCGCCGTCGATCCAATGCAGACCCTGGCTGGGGCCGCCGAGAGTGCGGAGCTCGCCGAGCTAGCTCGCAACGTCAGCACCAAACTCGAACGCGCTCTGGCGCAACTTTGAGCGCCAGAACTGAAAGCAGGGACAATGGGCGTAAGATTGATTGTATCCATCGTCATCGGCGCGGCAGCTGGCTTCGCCTATCATCGCTTCGTCGGCTGCCGCAGCGGCGGTTGTGTGATTACGGGAAACCCGTATGTCTCGACGCTCTACGGAGCGTTCATGGGGTACCTGCTGTCGGGTGGCCTGCGCTAGGACCAACGTAGCCGCGCGGGACTAGCGAGGACCTTGGTTCGCGACTCGGATGTGTACCCGTGATCGCCAACGCTGCTACGGCAATGCCAACCAGGATCACGAACAGTGCGAAACCGCTGCGCAACCTGGCAAGCGACAGCGAACGTGCCACCCGTTCGCCGATCGCACCACCGATGACTGCCGCAAGCGTGAATGGCACAACGAGCCCGAGATTCAGTTCGTCCGCGTGGAGATGGCCGAGGAATCCTGCCGCACTGTTGATCGCGATGACCAGCAAGGAAGTGCCGATTGCATCTCTCATGCCGAGGCCGGTAAAGGCGATCAGCGCGGGTACGACGAGGAACCCACCGCCCACGCCCAAAAAGCCAGTGATGGCCCCGACGCCAGCCCCCGCCAAGAAGGCGGGGATCAGATTCGGATGTCGACGGGGCACCTCATCTCTTTCGTCGTTGACGCTGCGAGCGCTCGCGAACATCGCGATCCCGACCACCAACATCAGCGTCGCAAAGGAAATCATCAGCACCGCCCCAGAGACGCGGTGCGTGAGCCGCGCGGCCAGAAACGCTGTCGCAATGCCCGAGCCGCCGAACAGCAGAGCAACACGAGGCCTCACCCGACCTTTCCGATGATGGGCGTAACTCGCGGTCAGACTCGTTGCCCCTACGATCGCGAGCGACATACCGACGGCCGCTGACGGAGCGATGCCAGTGACGTACACGAGGATGGGAACGGCCAAAATCGAGCCCCCGCCACCGAACACACCGAGTGCAAACCCGACCACGGCGCTCAGCGCCAGGGATAAGACGAACGCCGTACCCACCTCAGCCTACGCCGCATGCCAAGTTGGCCGGTACCGCGACATCCATCTGCTTCGGATTCGCTAGCTTGAGGCCTTTCATCAGCGCCACGAACGCTGCCTCTGACCCGGTTTGCAGCCGGGGATTGTGCGCCTTTTCTTCGCCGATGGTGCTGACCGTCCAGCCCTTGTAGTCGTGCGCGGGGTACACCAACGTCTCGTCGGGCAGTTTGAGCAGCTTGCCGAACAGGCTCTCGTATTGAGCGTGGGGATCGCCGTTCTGAAAGTCGGTCCGCCCCGTGCCCCGGATGAGCAGAGTGTCGCCGGTGAAGACCCTATCCTTGAGCACGAAGCTATACGAGTCATCGGTGTGCCCCGGTGTGTAGAGCGCGCGTATTTGGAGCCCGTCGATGTTGATCAGCTCGCCGTCCGAGACTTTTCGAGACACGCACTCAGCGCGACTCTCGGCGCCCATGACCGTGGAGCAGCCAGTGCGATCCCTGAGGTCCCCGAGCCCGGTCACATGGTCGGCGTGCACATGCGTATCAACCGCAAACACGAGCCGAAGCTCCAGCTCTTTTATCAGCTGCAGGTACTTCCCGACATCCTCCTTCACGGGGTCGATGAGTAGCGCCTCGCCTCGCGGACGGGCGGCGAGCAGATAGGTGTAAGTGCTGGACTCTCGTTCGAATAGCTGTCGAAACAACATGGTCCGCCTCCGGTTCGATGGTGAGAGCCAGCGGGCGGCAAAATGGATTCAGCGCGAGGTCGCCTCCGACCCAGAAAGCATCGGAGAAACTTGGACGTCGTCGCTCAATGGGGACCCGCGCCACACGATTTGCGCATGCGCCGCTCCGCTTTGCACGCCTTTTCGCGAAAACTTCGTCCTCGAAATCGTGAGCTACCTGAACCCGTTCTGTGGCGTGTTGGCTCCCACGGCATGGACATTGAAGTCACCTTCCCCGGGGGAAGAAAAGTCGATGCGAGCTTTGGAGGCCATGTGGTCAAGACCGACCAAGCGGTCGCGCATGGGGGTGGAGGGACGGCTCCTGAGCCCTTCGAGCTTTTCCTGGCCTCGTTGGCGACCTGCGCGGGGATCTACGTGCTCGGTTTCTGCCAAGCGCGCGAAATCTCCACAGAAGGCGTCAAACTGCTGCAACACCACCGCTTCGACGAGGTCTCGCATCGGCTGGAACACGTCGAGCTAGAAATTGTACTGCCCGCGAATTTCCCTGAGAAGTACCGAAGCTCGGTGGCCAGGGCCGCTGAGGGCTGCAAGGTGAAGAAGACGTTGACCGCACCCCCCGAAGTGGCTGTGGTGGTCAACGTTCGAACGGCCTGAACAGGCGCGCGAGGCGGCTCGCCTTCCAACCGTGACCGAGCTCAAGCGCGAGCTGTGACCACTGGATTTCCTGAAGCATTGATGGTGTTCGGCGGTGTCGCAGGCCGCCTTCTGATGGCATAGTCGGATAAACTGCGATGCCGTTAGAACAGCCTGCTGCGCGCGATCTGGACGCATTGGTGGCACGTGCTCGCCTTGGCGACCGCGAGGCCTTGGAGGCGGTGCTCGCGAGCGTGGCTCCTGCTATTCACCGCTTCGGCTTGCGCATGTGCAAGAACGTGCATGACGCCGAGGACGTGCTGCAAGATACGCTGCTGAACGTGGTCAATCACTTGGGCGAGTTCGAGGGGCGCTCGTCGCTTTCGAGCTGGGTTTTCTCGCTCACTCGCAGCGCGTGCACGAGAAAGCGGCGAGGGCTCAAAAATCGCGTCCAAGCGAGTGTGAGCGACGAACAGGTCGCCGATCATCCGGACCGCGCTCCGAGTCCCGAGGCTCGAGTCAGCGGCCAGGAGTTAGCTGCGGCGCTTTCCGACGCTCTTGATGCGCTTTCCGATGAGCAGCGTGAAGTGGTTGCCCTTCGTGACATCGAAGGGCTCTCCGCCCCAGAGG
This sequence comes from Polyangiaceae bacterium, assembly GCA_036509605.1. Classification (GTDB taxonomy): domain Bacteria; phylum Myxococcota_A; class Polyangia; order Polyangiales; family Polyangiaceae; genus PMG-095. Next base: position 4,398 of record DATCFJ010000957.1, read on the forward strand.
CAGCGTCCGTACTCGGAGTCTCGGTGGACGCGCTCAAGAGCCGCCTGCACCGAGCGCGGCAAGCGCTGCGCGCAGCGCTGCGCCCAGTGCTGGAACCCAATGTGCTCCCTTCCGCGCAAGGTTGCCCAGATATCGCCGCGATATGGTCGAAGAAGCTCGAAGGGGATCTTAGTCAGAGCGACTGCTCGGCAATGGAGAAGCACATCGCCGTCTGTCCGTCATGTAACGCCGCGTGCAACGTGCTCAAGCAGGCGCTTTTCGCGTGCCAGCAGGTCGGAATGCAGGAACTTCCAGGTGACGTTCAAGCGCGTGTCGGCGCGGCTGCGCGCGCCCTGACGCGACCGAGCGACTAGAGGAATCGCCTTTGTCGTATGAAAATCGTTTGCCTCGACACGCGCAAGGCTAGGATGCCGCCTCGAGCCGATGAAGAAGCATGAGGTCGTCCACCAAGCGCTGCAGGCTGCGCTGGATTCTTGGAACTGGCGTCCTCCGAGCCCGCATGTCGTCGGGCATCCGTCGGAATCGGCGGCCCCTCCGGGATTGCGCACCGAGCTGTCGACCACCGTGTTCAGTGGCGAGGCCAAGGAGTGGCTGCGCTACCTGAGCTTGCCCACTGCCGCTCGCTTCGAGCCGGACATCTCGGTGCGCGTGCATTTGCATCCAGACTTGCGTGTAACGGCCTTCGAACCAGAAAGCGAAGACTCGCGTTGGCTGGCAGATCTCCTCACGACGGGTCTCAAGCGGACGCGCAAGCGCCTCGAGGACAAGCCCAAGGTCTTGAGCGTATTCGACGACTTGATCTTCGCCAACGCGCGGCGCGGTGAACGCTCGATCAACGTGCGTTTGAGCCCTGAAGTACCGAGCGACGGCACGCGCGAAGTCCCGCGTGACGGTCTGACCAGCCACGGCGAGACTCGCATCGTGTTGCATTCGCGGCTCGTGCGCTACGTGCGAGAAGCCCTGCTCGCGCAAGCGCGCTCAACCGAAGAAAGCATCGGCTTGTACTGGCCGCTGATCTCGCGGTTGGCCTCGCAGCTCGCCTACCCCGCGTCACCACGCGATCGTTTCTCCGAGAAAATCGAGGTATTTTCGCGGATCACGTTCGTGTCGGTCAACGTGCTGTACGAAGCTCGCAAGTCCGGCTTCTTGATCCCGACTCCGGCCGGCGCGGTCTACGAGGACATGGTCAGTGCGTCGAGCAACATCCCACGCCGCGAGCTGATGGATCGCCATCCGTATTTTCGGATGCTGAATAAGCTCGGATTTTTGCTGCGCGGGCACGGCTACGCCGGCGACGCGGGTGAGGTGCGAGTCGCCGCGTGTGAATACCTGGATACCGTGTACCTGCGCTTGAGTCTGTCGGGCGCGATGCCTGAGGTGGCTGCAGCGATGGCGGCCATGGATTTCGAGCGCGCGGGCCGCAAGGTGCGCACCGCCGCGCCCGAGCTGGGCAAAAACGGCGTCGTGGACGCAGAAGATCTGGACGCCTGGAAGACGGTCGCAGACCCATTCCGTGATCTGGGCTTCACGCTGCTTCGGCAGCTGGGCATGGGCGAGTTCGGCCGCGTCTACGAAGCGCTAAATGACAACAGCCCGAACTACCCGGGGCGCGTCGCGTTGAAGGTCGACCGCATCGTCGGCAAGAAGAAGAACGCCATTTTGGAGGCCGAGGAGGCCATGGTCGTGGGTCGGGCACTGGCGCGCGTGCCGCACCTGATGCGCCTATACGACACCGGCAAGATCAAAGGGCAGCGCTTCACCTACCACGTGCTGCAGCTGATCGACGGCGACACGCTCGACAACTTGGTAGGCGTCACCGGCACCGAGCACGCCAGCGTCAGCCGGCCCCCCAGCGCGCGCTCCAGCGATGGCGAAGCTCAAGCGGAATACGACCGCGCCGTCAGCACGCGCGGCGGCGAGCTGTGGCGACGCAAACGCATGGCTCTGCCCTTCACGCACGCGCTCTCGCCCGCGATGGTGCTCGATTTGCTGACGAGCGTATTGCTCTGGATGGAAGGCGTGCACGGCGTCGGCTACGCGATCAACGACTTGAAGAACGGCAACTTGATGATGAGCCGCCGTGGCCAGCTGAAGGGTATTGATCTGGATTCCTATGCGCCGGTGCATTCGCCCAAGGACAAAGTGACGGATTTCATGTTCCTGGCGGTGTCCGTGATCTTGCTCTTGTTCAGCGCGCCGGTGGCAAATCGCGGCCGCAATGTGCCGTGGGAAGCGCTGATCGAGAGCGAAGAGCGGCTGCGCGCCGGGCTCACCGAAGCTTGGCCGTTCGGCAATGTCGAGCGGCTGAGCGACGGTCGCGTGAGCCAAGAGCAGCTAACGAACGTCCTGGTCGACCTAGTGCAGCGCAGCCGGCATCTGACTTATACGAAGCGCCCGGAGCTGTTTTCTGAAGACATCGCCCGGATGGTCAAGCTGAAGCATGAGCTCTTGATCGAAGAGCTCGTGATCGACTGACCGTCGTGCGCGCGCAACGCGCCGAACCGCGCCGCCTAGAGCAACCAACCAATCTTCACGCCGACCGTGGGTAGGATGGTGCGGCCAATGCTGGAAAGGGTGGAGCGCACCTTGCCGTCGGCGGTCGTAATGGAAGAAACCACCGGGGCCGGGAGACCGGGCGGAACGGTCGTAGAAAAATCAACTTTGCTTGGTGCTATCGGAACCTGCGCTCCGACGTCGATGCCGAGCGTGAAGCCCGCCTGAAACGTCTTGAGCAGGCCGATCTGCGGTGTGAGCACGAGGGTACGCACGTTGGCTTGGCTGTCGACTTCAAGTGTCGAAGAGCCGCGATAGCCTTTGACCATCGCGACGGCGTACTCTGTCGGCGTCAACGTGTAGCGATTGGCAATCGTGCCATGCACGTTCGCGTAACCCACGCCCGCGCCCATGAAAAACGCGCCGCCGAATGGAAAAATATGGCCGTACGCGTCGTACTCTTGGAAAGCCACGGTGGCGTCGCCGTACAGCGAGATCTTCACGGTTGGGATTAGCCCGATGTTGATGCCCGCGCCGAAGTAGCGCGTGAGCTTGATCATGCCGCCTAGGCTGAGCAGGTCCGGCAAGCCGCCGCCCACCAAGACGCCAATGCGGAACGGACCGAACAAGCCTTCGTCGTCGTTCGCCTTATCAGGCTCAGGCGGCGCGACCGGATCGGAGCTGCGCGGTGCGCTCTGCTCAGCGGGAGCCACCGTGGGCGGCGTGCTGACCGGAGCTGCGGGCGGAGCTGCCGCGGGAGCGCTCGCGCGCGGCCTGTTGTGATGCTTGGGTTGAGCGTCGGGAAGAGACTCGTACGCCGCGTTACCCGTGGGCGGAGCGGCGCCGGGCGGAGCGGAGTCAGGCGGTGCCGCGCTAGGCGGTGCCACGCTAGGCGGTGCCACGCTAGGCGGTGCTACATCGGCTGGTGGGCTCGCGGGGGCGGGATTCGGAGGAGCTGGATCGCCGGGAACTTCAGCGCCGGGAGCAGGCGGCGGAGCGGGCTCCGCGGGCGGCGTAGCACCCGGCTCAGAAGGCGTACTTGGCGCGGGGGCCGCTGGTGCGTCTTGCGCCTGCGCGCGGATCACTCCAAAAGTCGCGACTAGAAACGACAGCGAACACAGAGCAGCGAGCTTGTTAATCCGTTCCACCCTCACATCTATAGCATCGCCCTTGTGGCGTTGGGCGCGCGCTTTGTTGATTGCGCTGGTCATCATTCTCGGCCTGATTAGCGGCTTTCCGACGCCGAGCCCGGAGCGCGTGGCTCACGCTCCGGCCGCCCTGCGCTGGCTCGTTCAGGGCATTCCGCGAGCACAAAGCATGCTGCTCGCGCCGTTTCGCTTTGCCACGCGAGAGTGTCAAATCGGTCAACGCTGGACGCTATTTTCCACGACTGGCGGCATTCGCTATCGGCTCGAGATCGAAGCGCGGAACCGACGCAGCAAGCGCTGGACGCTGCTCTATCGCGCGCAAGACCCCGAGCATGCGTTCATGCGTCAGCTGCTCGACTACCGGCGGGTGCAGAACGGCTG
>DATCFJ010000958.1:0-5116 GCA_036509605.1 Polyangiaceae bacterium
CAACAAACCCAAGCAATGGTCGAGATCGCCATTGGTGAGCACGATGCCTTGGATCGGCGTGTCGCGCTGCGAGCGAGGGTGGAGCTTGTCGAAGCTCTCTATCTGCTGGCGTATCTCGGGAGATGCGTTGAGCAGAAACCAGGAGTCGCCGTCAGCGCTCACCGCCACCGACTCTTGCGTGCGTGACGCAGCGCGAATGGTTCCACGCCGAACGCCCACGCAATTGGGGCAACCGCAATTCCACTGCGGGAAGCCACCCCCCGCCGCGGAGCCCAAAACACGAATTAACATCTACATGCGCTCGTTTGGGGCCGGGGCCCCAAACTCGGGGGTGGGGCCCCGCTGAATCTCATTCAGCGGGTGCGGGGGAGAATCCCCCGACGACGGGGCCGGGGCCCCAAACCCGTCTAACTCACAAACCGTTGTCGTCTTCGCCTTGGTACGAACCAATCTCGGCGCTCATGTCGATCTCTTCGAATGCGGGCGTTTCCCAGTTCATGATTCGGGCCTTTCAAGTGGAACGCCAAACGGCGATCCGATACCTAGAAATAGCGTTCATACGCGGCCCGGTCAAGGCGGACCCGTTTCCGAATCCTCTCACATACGCGACAGATTCAGCCGAAAATCGTAAGCTCGGCAGACGCGAATTGGTTGACCCGAATCAAGGCGGTCGAGGCACGCAGCCTCCTCTGCTCGAGCGCGTGAACCTGCGGTGACGCATGCTCAACCCGCACAATGATGCGGCCTCTCAGACGGCTATCCGACACTTACCGGATACCCCCGAGAGCGGCAGCCCTGTACTTTCGGGCTATGAATTGCCGGTGCAAGACCGTGCTCGTGCTCGGTCTGCTGGCTACCAGCGCGTGCAGTAGCTCGAGTGATAGCGAGGGCAAGTGTAACCCTGACGACGCGGACGGCGTGGTTGGTATAACCGCCACAGTGAAGGTCAGCGTCAGCGATACCGACTTCACGGTCGGTGGCGTGGGCAGTAACTCCACGGAGCCGAACATCGCCGTCCAAAACTCGAGCACCGTGAAGCTTGCGGTCACCAATACCGGTACCAAGCCGCACAGCTTCAAGGTGGCTTGCATTCCATCGGACCTGCCGGCAGGCTGCGAGCAGACGTCGTGCTTTCCCGATGCTGCGAACATCCCGGCGATCGCGCCTGGCGACAGCGTCAGTGTCACGTTCTCGACGCCGGCCGTCGAAGGGACGTATCAGTTTTTCTCCGATCAGGACGGTGACACTTCCGCAGGCGGAGAGGGCAACTATTCGGGCCTCACCGGTGAGTTCGTGTTGCTGTGAGACGTCTACTCTCGTGGTCTACCGGCTGCGTTGCGGTCGCGCTCTTGCTCGCGGCTCGTCCGGCGCACGCCGACGTGACTGTGGCTGAGCCCGAATCACCGGTGCAGCCAGCCTTCCCGGAGGGCCCCCCCGGCATCGAAGTGCAAGTGGTCGTCGCGCTGGTCGTTGACGAAACAGGGCATGTCGAGTCTGCAGTCGTCGCTTCGCATTTGCCGGCGGACGCGCCAGCAGCATTCGACGCGGCCGCGCTCGACGCGCTACGCTCGGCGCGTTTTCATGCGTCGATACGTGACGGCCACGCGTTTCGTTCGCGCGTCGAATACGTGGTCGTATTTCATCCGCCGGAAGCAGCCAGTCCGGCGCCGTCAGCGCCCGTACCCGCGTCGGCACCCGCGCAACCCGCAACGCCCCCCGTCGTGCCACCGCCCACCGCGCCGGTCGCGTCCGACGAGCAGGACGAAGACTACGCCCTGACCATCGAAGTGCGAGGCAAGAGCTGGTCGGCGCCTCGAGGCCTGGGCGATATCCGCATCAAACGAGAGTTGCTCGATGCGTCACCGCACCAGCAAACCAGCGAAATGCTCTCGGCGGCACCCGGCTTCTTCGTCGATCACGAAGACGGCGAGGGCCTGGGTAACGACGTATACCTGCGCGGCTTCGATCTAGACCACGGCTCCGGGATCGAGATGCGCGTCGGCAATGTGCCGATCAATAGCCCAGTTCACGTGCAAGGCCAGGGCTACGCCGACGCCAACTTCATCATCCCCGAAGTCGTGCGCAGCATCCGCGTGCTGGAAGGTCCGTATGACCCGCGTCAAGGCGACACGGCGATCGTCGGCAGCGCATACTTCGATCTCGGCGTGACCGAACGCAAGAACGAACTGAAGGCGAGCTTTGGCTCGTTCAACCAGGCGCGCGTGGTCGGCGTGGCGGCGCCGGAAGGCTTCGACGATCAGACCTTCGCCGCCTTCGCGCTGAGGAAGAGCGATGGCTTCGGCTCACACCGCGCTTCCCAGTCCGGCACATTGAACGCTCAATACGGGCTGGATCTCGGGGCTGACAGCCATTTGCGCCTACTGGCGACGGCGTACGGCGCTCGCGCCAAGCTGTCCGGCTGGTTGCGCGAGAGTGACGTAGATTCCGGCCAGATCGGTTTCTACGATCGCTATCCCTATTTCACCAATAGCCAGGGCGTGCAGTCTTCGCGCGTGATCCTGGGCGCAGATTTCGACACCGTAACCTCCGGCGGAGCGCACTTCGAGCTCGCCCCCTGGGTGATGTGGCAGAACCTCCTCGAGCGCCAAAACTATACAGGCAACGTGCTGAGCTCCGCGCTCGATCCGGACCTTCCGGGTGGTTTGGGGGATCTGTGGGAGACCACCAATCACGAATCTGCAGCCGGTATGGTCTCGCGTTTGCACGCGGCTCCGCTGCGGCTCGCGAGCTTCATGGAGGTCAGCGTCGAGCCAGGCGTGAGCGTCCGCGTCGGCCACACCGATCAAACCAAGAGCCTAGTTACGCCCGGTACGCTCGTGGTCTGGGACCGTCGCCTCGACTCCGGTTTGGACACGCTCGATGCAGCTGCATACATGGACCTTAGCCTGCGCCTTTGGAAACACGCCCGGCTCTCCGGTGGTGTGCGTGCAGACGTGCTCAGCGTCGCCGTCAATGATCGCTTGGGCTACGACATTCCGCCTGCGGAAGCCACAGCGGGCGTTTTTCCTGGTACAAACCGCGCCGCGCAGGGCACCGCAGTGAGCCCGCGTGTCACCGCCGAATACGACGTCGTGCCCGCGCTCGCCGTGGTCGCGTCGTACGGCGAAGGCTTTCGTTCTCTCGATGCCACCGCCAATGTTGCTACCTCTCAGGGCATTTCTGGGGAAGGCCCGAGTATTCAAGACGGCGCCAAACCGTATTCGAAAGTGCGCTCGTACGAGGCAGGGGTTCGCGCGCGCACGCCGCACGAGCGTCTTACGACGACAATCTCCGCGTTCGAGACCCGCGTAGCCAATGAGCTCGTGTTCGAAGCGACATCGGGCGGCTTCACGACCGAAGGCCCCAGCATTCGACGCGGACTCGTCGCATCGGCCGTCGCCAAACCGTTCCCCTGGTTGCTCGCATCGCTCGCCGGCTCGTTCTCCAGCGCGGTCTTCACCACGCTCGCGCCTGGGGTTTCTCACTACGTCCCGAACGTCCCGCCGCTGTTGTTCCGCGCCGACGTGAGCGCGCACGGTCCTTTGTCTTCAGTGCGCGGCAAGCCACTTACCGGCCGAATCGGCGTCGGTTATACGTTCTTGGCTGGGCGTCACCTCACGGATCGGATCTTGGGACCGACGAACAACCTGCTCAACGCACACGCGGCACTGCGCTATCAGCAGCTCGAGATCGGCGTAGAAGGCTACAATTTGCTAGGGTTGCAGTACGCAGACGACCTCGAGAACTACACCTCGAACTGGAGTCTGCTCCCCGTAACGCCGAAGGCGCCACCCCCGACGGTTCACCTCAGCGCAGCGCCACCCATGACTGTGCTCGGCACGGTCGCACTGTTTTTCTAGCCGACCCGCTTGCTCCCACGGAGGTGCGAGCCGCAGGCAAAGATTAACTCGTCAGCTGCCTTGCTTCACTGACCGGCAGGACATGCCGCCACCTTCGCTGTTTGGCGCCGTTGCCGCACTCCGACTTCTCAGCTCGAAGCGTTCGCCGAAAGCGGGAAATACCGCATCTGTGAGCGCTCGCCGATAGCCATCCTGAACCGCTAGCCTGTTCACCGGTGAACTTCACCGCCTTCAGGCGCGGTTTTCACCGGTGACCTTCACCGAATACCTGCGGATCCTCATTCCCGCCAACAACGTTTGGAGCGCCGACGAAGTGATTGCATACGCGACACTGATCCACATCGGATTCGACGGATCCACCTGTCGTGGCTACTTTGCGCATCCGCATGGTCACGCCGCCGTTCGATAGTCATGATGAAGCCCTCCGAGCATGGGAACGGCGATGACACCTGCAGGATCGGTCCGCCCCTTGAGCGCTCGCGGAGTCGGCACGCGCTGTCCGATCCTCTGGTGCGGCCGTGCGATGTTGAAATAGTTGAAGCAGTACTCCTTCAGCACGTGCTCGATGTGCCGCTCGCCGAGGATGATGATGTGATCGAGACAGTCGCGCCGGACGCTGCCGAGAAATCGCTCGCAAACAGAATTCATGAGCGGAGCTTGAACGGCCGTCCGAAGAACGCGGATGCCGGCGCCCTTCGCGGCGCGGTCGAAGTCGGCACCGAACTTACCGTCGTTGTCTCGGATGATGAGCTCTGGGCCTACGCCGAAGGGCGTGGCCTCCCGCATCTGCTGTGCCGTCCACTGCGCGGTCGGGTGCCGCGTAACGCCAACATGAACGACCTGCCTCGTGTTGATGTCCACGATAAAGAACGCGAAGATCGGACGAAACCATAGGTCGTATACTTGGAGAAAATCGCAGACCCACACGGTTGATTGCGCAAGAACGTGTGCCAGTTCTGCCCGTGCGGCGGCGCGGGATTCCGACGATCACGCATGTGCCGCTGCACGGTGCGCTTCGCGACATGGATTCCGAGCTTGATAAGCTCGCCACGAACGCGCTCGGCGCCCCAGAGCCGATTCTCAGTGACCATGCGGCGAATCAGCTCGACGAGGTCCGGCGACACGCGAGGAGCCGCCGGCTTGGTCGACCGAGACTTCCAACGCCACAGCAAACGAAAGCCTTCGCGGTGCCAGCGAAGCACCGTCTCGGGCTTCACGAGCAGCAGCGCGTCGCGCCACCTCGGCAGAACGGCCGC
>DATCFJ010000959.1:0-10704 GCA_036509605.1 Polyangiaceae bacterium
CACGCGCCAAGCCGAGGCGCTGCCGGTCATCGTGTCGCTGCTCGACCGCTCTTCGTGGGCGGAGGTGTCACGCGCGGGCGCGCTCGACGCGCTGGGCGCGCTGCGCGACGAACGCGCTCTGCCCGAGGTCCTGAAGCGCACCCAGTACGGCTTCCCGACGCGCGGCCGACGCGCCGCAATTGGCGCGCTCGCGCAGATCTCCGATGGTCGCAAAGTGCGCGAGCACTTAGAAGATTTACTGGACGACAAAGATCCGCATTTGAAGATCGACGTAGTCGCTGCCTTGCAGACGCTCGGAGACGCGAAGAGCCGCGGCGCGCTCCACCGCGCCAAAGAGCGCGAGCTCGACGGCCGCGTCGTGCGGCGGCTGCGCGAAGCCCTGCGCGACATGGGCGACCACAAGACCACGGCCGAGCGCAAGCGCTTGAGCGACGAGCTGGAGAACGTCCGCGGCGAGCTTTCGGAGCTAAAGGCTCGGCTTTCCAAGGTCGAAGCCGGAAAGGGCAAACCCGCGCCGGCCGCCAAAGCCAAGAAGGCCGCGCGCCCGACTAAACGCAAGGGCCGCGCGTGACAGAGCTGGTTCGCCTCGAGCGGCGCGCTGCCGTCGCCATCGTGACGCTCGACCGCCCGGAGCGCATGAACGCGCTGTCCTGGGCCACCGTGGAGCGGCTCGGGGAGGTCGGGCGAGAGCTTCGTGCGGACTCGAGCGTGCGCGTGTGCGTGCTGACCGGCGCGGGCGAGAAAGCGTTCTGCGCCGGAGCCGATCTCAAAGAGCGCCAAGGCATGAGCCACGCGCAGGTGCGCGAGATGCTCAGCGCCTACCGCAGCGAGCTGTCGTGGTTGTCGCAGAGTGACTTCGTGTGCGTCGCGGCGATCAACGGAGTTGCGCTGGGCGGTGGCTTGGAGCTGGCTCTGGCTTGCGATCTGCGCAGCGTCACCGAGCACGCCACGCTCGGCCTACCGGAGACAGGGCTCGGCATCATCCCGGGCGCGGGCGGCACGCAACGCCTCGCGCGACTGATCGGCGAAGCGCGCGCATTGGATCTGGTGCTCACACAGCGCCGCATAGACGCGAGCGAGGCGCTCAGTCTCGGCTTGGTAAATCGCGTGATTCCGGCGGCAGAATCGCTGCTGGAGAGCACCCTGAAGTGGCTCGAGCCGGTAGCCGAAGGCGCGCCCATCGCGCAGCGTGCCGCGCTCTTGGCAGTGCGCGGCGCGGGCCATCGGCCTTTCGAGCAAGGCCTCGATCTCGAGCGCGAGCTGTACGAACGCTGCCTGGAAAGCGCGGACCGCGACGAAGCTCTGCGTGCGCTCGCCGAAAAACGGAAACCGCACTTCACTGGCAAGTAGCGCCGGGCGCGCTCAGCCGCCAGACGCCGACTTCGGCGGTTCCACGATCGCGCGCGGCTTGCCCTTCGGGCCGACATCCATGCGCACGTGACAAAACTGCTTCACGGGACGCCGTGAATCCGTATTGGCGCCGAGACCCCAGAGCGCCACCTGCAGGTCGAGCGAATCCCCGATCCCGAGCACGCGCACGCCCTTACCGGGCCAAGTGCGATTGAACTTCGTCGGATCGTCGCCGAAAATGCTCTGTTCGCCGTCGCCGCCGCGCTCGTCGCCGAAGGCTTCCGGATCCGACTTGCCTTTGCGCTTCACCGAGCCAGCGAATGCCATCGGGCCCGCCTTGGGGTTCGAGAGCGAATGCGGCTTGCCGTCTTCTGCGCTGGCCACGACGCTCACTTTGACGCCCCAACCCGGACCGACCTGCGCGGCCGCCGCGCTGACCGTGAACTTCACGCCGGAGAGGCTGACCTTGAGCCCCTCGGGAACGACCACGTAAGTGATCTCGCGCGTGGCGTTGGGGTCGTCGGCTTTTTCCTTGGCCGGCTTCGCTACCTCTGCGCTGGCGTCCGCGGCGTCGCTCGCGGCCGGCTTGGGCGCGTCCACCGTTGCGCTGCTCGCCGCAGGCGCCGCTGACGACCGAGGAGCGTCAGCCGGTGTGGACGCGGCGGGCGGAGCCGCTTGCGTGCCGCCACCGCAGCCGCTCAACGCCGCGCAGGAGCACCCCAAAACCAAAGACAGAACCAAGGAGGACGTGCGCATGCCGCAAGCCTACACCGACTAGTGTCGTGTCCCAAAAGTCACGATGCAATGGCGGTACGACTCTTGGGACACGACACGGCCCCCGCGGAGCGGCGTGAGGAATCAGAGGCGGGTCAGAACTGGGCAACTTATGGGACACGACACTAGCGCCCGCACGGGGCCCCCTCGCAGTCGCGCGGAATAATGTGGGGAGGCCGTTCGCGGCGGCGGCACTCAGTGCGCGGCTTCGAATTCGCGCCGGACTTCGCCGAACAGTTTGGGATCTTCCAGTAGATCCAGCGTGGTCCTGGCCATGGCTTTGGCGGCGATCAGCATCGTGGACATGCCGCGGTCGCTGGCCGCGCAGTCGGCGAAGCGGTGCTCGTGGCACAGTGATTCGCCTTCGTCGCAGATGGCCAGATACGGGTGAATCGACGGCAAATGCAGGCTGAGATCCCCCATGTCGGTGGAGCCCGCGCCGACGCGCGTGTCGGTCTCGCGCGCGTTACGACCGAGCGCTTCGAGGGCCGCGCCGAAGCGGCGAGCCATCGTCAAGTTGTTACGCATCTCACGATAGCCAGGCTTCTCGATGAACGACACCGTCACGTCGCAGGCGAGCGCAGCGCCGCGTGCACAACGCAGTACGATCTGCTTGACGCGCTCGAGCTCTGTGGAGGTTTGGGCGCGCAGCGTGAACTCGGAAGCCGCACGCTCGACGATCACGTTCACCGCCTGGCCGCCGTTGGTGACGATGCCGTGAACGCGCACGCCATCACGGAAGTGCATGCGCTGCGAGTCGATCAGCCGAAACGTCTCCAGGCAGGCCGTGAGCGCGCTCTTGCCCGCAAAAGGCGCCGCTGCCGCATGCGCCGGCACACCTTCGTAAGTCATGGCGATACGCATGCTGCATAGCGCCGCATGCGCCAGAATATCGCGATCGAACGGGTGAAACATCATTGCAGCGTCGACACCTGCAAACACGCCGGCCTCGAGCAGCTTGATTTTGCCACCCCCGCCCTCTTCGGCAGGCGTACCGATGATCTCGACTGAGCCTTGCAGAAGAGGTGCCTGGCGAGCCAGCGCCAAGAACGCGCCCAGCGCGCTGCCGGCGATTAAGTTGTGTCCGCAGGCGTGCCCGATGTCGGGCAGCGCGTCGTACTCGGCCAAGATCGCGATCTTCGGCGAGCCCTTGCCGATGCGCGCGCGAAAGGCCGTCGGCAGCCCGCCGACGCCGCGCTCGACCGCAGCGCCGAGCTCACGCTCCAAGCGGTCACCGAGCCAAGTGCTGGCTTGGTGCTCTTGCCAACACAGCTCCGGGTTCGCGTGAATCCGCCGCGACAGCGACGACAATTCCTGGCTGAGCTCGTCTACGCACAGGTCCAGTGCTTTACGATCGAGTGCCATGCTAAGAGCATAGCCCGACATGAGCAGAGCCGGGCAACCTAAGCAAAAACCTCATGGAACTGGCGCAATTAGCAGCCTGAGCGCGTGTTTATTGCTCGCTGCGCTCGGAGCATGTCAAAAAAACGCTAGCGAAAAGGCACCCGATCTCGCCGATGCCGCTCGGCCTCGTGCCTCCGTGAGCGCGTCCGCGACACCGGCGCCGCTGCCGCTGCCTGGCTACATGCCAACTCCGCTCGGTATACCCGCAGTCGGCACGACCGCGCAAGGTCCCGAGAAGGTGGACTTCCAAGACGTCGCGATGGGCACCAACGTGCATATGATCGCGTACACCAACCCGCAGGTCGACGCCGAGCACATCAAGCTCGCGATCAACAACGCGCTCTTGGAAATGCGCCGACTCGAAGGCTTGATGAGTGAGTGGCACGACGACAGCGAGGTCGGCAAGATCAACGCGAACCCCGAGCAATGGGTGAATGTCGGCCCAGAGACCTTCGCGGTGATCTCGCGCGCGCAGGACGAGAGCAAAGCTTCCGGCGGCGCCTTCGACATCACCTTTCAAGCAATGAGCAACATCTGGAAATTTGGGAGCGCCGCCGAAGCGCAGCCAAAGCTGCCGGATCCGGCTGAAATCGCGCGACGCCGTAAGCTGGTCGACTATCGCAGCGTCGAGCTCGATCCAAAAACGCTCGCGGTACGCATCCCAAAGAATCACAAGATCGGTCTGGGCGGCATCGCCAAGGGCTACATCGTCGACCGCGCGGTCGACGTATTGAAGAAAGCCGGTATCCAAACTTTCCTGGTGCAGGCCGGTGGGGATTTGTTTGGAGCCGGTCGCAAGCCCGACGGCTCTGCCTGGATCAGCGGCATTCAGGATCCGCGTCAGGTCGAGGGCGTTTCTTTCGCCACGATTGAGCTCACGGACCACGCCTTCTCGACAGCGGGTGACTACGCACGCTCGTACATCATCGGCAAGCGCCGCTATCACCACATCATCGATCCGCACACGGGCTACCCCGCGACCGCGAGCCGCAGCGTCACGGTTTGGGCCGACGATGCCACGACGGCTGACGCGATCGACGACGCGGTGTTCATTCTCGGCCCAGAGAAGGGCCTGAAGCTCGTTGCCGCAACGCCGGGCGTTGGGGTCGTGATCGTCGACAAGAACAACAAGGTTTGGGTCAGCCCGCGGCTCGAAGGCAAGGTCCGCGTGACCCGCCAACCGACGGACGGGATCTAGCTGCCGTATTCTAAAGTCGCTTCATTTTCTTAAATAGGACAGTCTTTTTCGACAAAACAAGGCCGTCTGTATTCACGCTGTATACTGAAATTTCCGCGCTTGCCTTGAGTCCCGTCGCTGCGCCCTTCACAATCAGCGCTGCGATGGCCACTCGACAGGCACCCAGGAAAAAGAAAGAAGTAGGCATCAGTGTCTACGACTTTCTGGATCATCGCGCGTACCTGTCGGCGTACTACACGGCAGCCAAGCGCACGCGGCCAAGCTTTTCCTTTCGCTTATTCTCCAAGCTCGCTGGACTGCGCTCGCCCAACTTCTTGAAGCTGGTGATCGACGGTGAGCGTAACCTTGGCGCAGACTCCGTGGGACGCTTCGCGCAGGCGCTCGGGCTGGAGGGCGCGGACGCGGAGTTCTTCGCCGATCTGGTCGCCTTCGGCCAGGCGCAAACGTTGGCCGAGAAGAATCGCGCCTTCGAACGCATCGCCGCGTCGCGCCGTTTTCGCGCTGCGCGTCGCATCGACGGCGAGCTCTTTGCTTACTTATCTCATTGGTACAACCCCGTGATCCGCGAGCTAGCGGCGCGTGATGATTTCCAAGAAGAGCCGCGTTGGATCGCAGCTCAGCTCCGGCCGCGCGTTAGCGCCACTGAAGCCGCCGAGGCGATGAAGCTGCTGTTGTCGCTGGGCCTGCTAGTGCGCGACCCAAAGACCGGCCGAGTCGTGCGCGGCGAGCCGACGCTGACCACCGAGCACGAGGTGCGCTCGCTCGGAGCCGCCGCTTTTCATCGGCAAATGTTGGAACAGGCCGCGCAATCGATCGACACCGTGCCGCGTGAGCTGCGCGATCTGGCGGCGCTCACCGTGTGCGTGAGCGGAGAGACGGCGACCCTCGTCAAGCAGCGCATTCACCAATTCCGCGAGGCTTTGACGGAACTGTGCGACGCCGACACCAAGGGCAGCACCGTGTACCAACTCAATGTTCAATGGTTTCCGCTCTCGCTCGCAAAAGAGGGCGACTCCCAATGACGCGCTTCGTGATACCCGACTCGCTTCGAGACACCCGAAGGGGCGAAGGCCTGACGTGGCGGCGCTCGCTCAGCTCTTGCAGCCTTCTGCTATTGCTTGGCGGCTGCAATTCGACGGGCGTCGGCAATCCTGCGCCCGCGTTGTCGCTGTCCCTCGCGATCGTCAATGACGAGTCGCCGGCCTGGGACCTAAGCGAAGCCGGTATGGGCGGCGCAGCAGATACCGCCGTCGAAGGCAGCGCCGGCACGACCGATATGGCCGGCGCCGGCGCGACCGATGTGGCCGGCGCAGCAGGCGAGCCCGGCGTTGTCGGCGCGGCGGGTGCGCCCAGCGCGCCGAGCAGCGAGCCCAGCTTGAGCACGAGTCAGCTCTTGCCGCTCCGCGCCGTGAAGGACGCGATCGTAGTCTTCGGCGAGCTGCGCTTCTTGCCCTGCGACGCCGCGCAAGGCGAGGTGCTCACCGTGCCCGGGCCGTTCGTCGTGGATCTAAAGAAGAAGACCACCACCCCGGGAATTCCCGCGATAACTGACACACCGGGCGGCTACTGCGGCATCGATGCGCCGCTCACGCCAGCGGTCGCACCTGCGGCGTTGGCGGGCCGCTCCGTGTTCTTCGACGGCTACCGAACTGACGGCACGTTCTTCATCGTGTACGCGAACATGACCGGCACGCTCAAGATGCGCGCCAAACCAGGCGCGACCTGGGTAGGTCAAGAGCCGCCCCCGCTCTTTTTCTGGGCACTGCGGCCGCGTCGCTGGCTGATGCCAATCGAGCTGAACATGGCCCTGCCGATGCCCTACGACGATCATCTGCGTGCCGTCGTGATCGACGCGGAGCACCATCCGGCGTTGTTCGTCGCCATCCGCAAGCGACTCGCCGGTGTGAGCACTTTGTATGCCGACGCCAACGGCGACGGCGTGTTCGACGATCCCGATCGTGCAGCTGAAGTTGGAGAAGGCCTCGAGAACGCGGACTGACGAGAACGCGGACTGAAACGTGCGCCCAGGGCGAGCGCTCTCGTCGCACTGGCGGAGCTTTGTGAAGATGTTCGAAATTACGGAGAAGAGCCCGATGAAAACCGCGCATATTGCTTGGATTTTGGGGGTCGCGCTCGGCGCCGCTGCGCTCCCGGCATGCGGCTCGAAGAAGGCCGGACAGAGCGACGAATTCCTGGTCGGCGCGCCCGAAGAGAGCGCGCTGCAGCTGGGCGTCACGGATGACGCCAGCAGCGAGGCCATCGCCACGAACGAGGACGCGGTCGACGCTGCCGAAGAAGTCGCGCAAAGCATGAGCGAGACCACGGGCGCGTTGACGACTGGACCCGTGGCACCCGAGCTCGTGCGCTGCCGTGAGTCGGTGCGCGACTTGAATCAGGCCCTGCGCAACTTCATGCAGCCGATCGTCGCTTTGGTGCGTGACACCGAGCCGACCTCGAGCACGGCGAGCAGCCGAGTTTGGGGACCAGTGACCCGCGGCGCGACTGACTTTCGCTTCGTCATGCATCGCGGCGCGGTGCATCATTTTGGTTGGCTGCTCGAAGCACGCCCTGCGGACACGACCGAAAAGTTCGTCACGGTCGCAGCCGGCGGCATCACCGTCGGCTACGCGGTGCGGCGCGGCGTCGGCACGGTTGGTATCGATCTCGACGCGCTCGGCAGCTTGGACCCCACGATCGCCGCGCGCGGCTCGCTACTGGCAAGCTTTGCTCACGGACCCAACGGCGCCGCCCTGGCCTACCGCCTTGCTGATTTCACCCCAGATCCGAGCTGGAAGACCCCGGTGACCGCCGTGGTTCAAGCCGTTCATCTCAAAGCCGGCTTCAATCGCTTACGGCTCGCCTACTACGGCAATGTCCTTGGCACTGCCACCGACCAGTACGAATTCGTGCTCGCACGCGCGCGCCAGTTGCGCGGCATCGGTGGACGCGCCGACTCGATTGTCACCGGCGGTGACGTCACGGACGGCCGCGCCTGGGTCGTCAGCGAATGCTGGGACGCGGGCTTGAAGTCCGTGTACCGCGTCGTGCGCGATTGCCCTGCCGATGGCATCGGCGGCGATCAATGTACTCCGGTGAGCACGGTCGGCGAAGCGGCGGCGTGCACGCCAGAAGTCGCGGCCGCCGAGCTGCCGCCCACCGATCCGAGCGCGTCGATGTCCGACCCAGAGAGCCCCGAAGGTGACCTGACGCCGCCCCCGAGCATGCCCGACGGAACACCTCCCTAAGCCGCTTCACGCGCTTTTGGAAAGGCGCGCGCGAAGGCACTGAGCGCAGTGACGCGCGAGCAAACAGTGGGGAGCCCCCACCCATCTAGGTCCGAAAACAGGCCAATTGTGCCGATAAATCAGCTATGCCCAGCCCGCTGATTAGTGGGGAGTCCCCACTATTGGGCCTGCGGGAAAAGGGTCGTGCGATTGGCGCTAGCGAGGTTACGGTCAACGCGCAGTCCTGTGAAGCCATGTCGCGCAATTGGCGCAAGCGAGGCCACGGGCCTACCGCGTTCACGCTCAAGCGAGCGCAGGCGAGCGAATGCTCGCAAGGCCGCTCGGCGCAGGCGCCCGCGCTTTGCCGCCGAAGGCTCTGTACCCCAGCGGCTTAGCGCTTGATCATCAACCCAACTGCTGCCAGCCGCTCAGCGCGGACGGCGAACGAACACTTCTGGCGCGCCTTGCGGACTGCGTGCAGGAGGAGCGCCGCGGTTCTCGCGCGGAGCTTGCGGGCTGACTCGCTGCGAGACACCCGACTCGCTGCGAGACACCCGAAGGGGTGAAGGGGTGTGCGAAGACGGCGGACGCGGCCCGCGGTTGTCGAACTGGCGCGGCGCGCGGTCGTCGAAGCGACGCTCTTGCGACGGACCACGATCACCGTCGAAGCGCGACGGCGAAGACGATTGCGGGCGCGGCGCGAGGCCGTTGTTCTGCGGAGGGCGCGGTGCAGAAGCGTCGAAGCGACGCGGCGCGGGGCCGCGCGGCGGACCCGACGGTCCGCGGTTTCCTTGGTAACCACGACCGCCGCCTTGACGCTGCTCGGGAGGACGCACATCCGACTCCGGCGGACGGGCCGCACGCACGCGATTCTCTTCCGCGGTCGCTTCCGGGGTTTCGAGCTTGCGGATCGGGGTGCGCGTGGGGCGTTCGATGTCGCGCAGGTAGCCGCGTTCCTCACGGCTGCACAGCGAGATGGCGATGCCCGCCGCGCCCGCGCGCGCGGTGCGCCCAATCCGGTGCACGTAGCTCTCGGGAATGTTCGGTAGATCGTAATTGACGACGTGGCTGATGCCGTCGACGTCGATGCCGCGCGCCGCGATGTCGGTCGCAATCAAGACGCGCAAACGGCCCGATTTGAAGTTGTCGAGGGCACGTTGCCGCGCGCCCTGCGACTTATTGCCGTGGATCGCTTCGGCCGGAATTTCGCCGCGCTCCAGCTCTTTGACCAGACGGTTCGCGCCATGTTTCGTGCGCGTGAATACAATCGCGCGTTCGACTGCCGGGTCGCGCAGCACGCGCTCGAGCACGCGGCGCTTCTCGGAAGCCTCGACCATGTACACCGATTGCTCGATGCGCTCGGCCGTGGACGACACCGGCGCCACGTCGACGCGCACCGGATTGACCAGGATTTCCCGGGACAGCTTCTCGATGTCACTGGGCATCGTGGCCGAGAAAAACAGGGTTTGGCGCTGCTTCGGCAGCTTCTGCAAGATGCGGCGCACGTCGGGCAAGAAGCCCATGTCGAGCATGCGGTCGGCTTCGTCGAGGACCAGGATTTCGACCTTGTCCAAGAACGCTGCGCCCTGGTTCATTAGATCGATCAAGCGACCCGGAGTGGCGACGAGCACGTCCAGCCCGCGGCTGAGCGCGGAGATCTGCGGACCTTGGCCGACACCGCCGAAGATGACAGCGTACTTGAGGTTCGAGCCGCGACCGTAGTTGGCGAAGCTCTCCGCGATTTGCGCGGACAGCTCGCGCGTCGGCGAGAGCACGAGCGCACGCGGACGGCGCGCGTCACGCGGCGTCTGCGAGACCATCAGACGCTCGATCATCGGCACGGCGAAGGCTGCCGTCTTACCGGTGCCGGTCTGCGCGCAGCCGAGTAGATCGCGACCCTTGAGGACTTCCGGGATCGCCTTCTGTTGGATCGGAGTCGGGTTGACGTAACCCTCGGCGGTGAGCGCGGCGAGGACGGCGGGGCTCAGGCCCAAATCAGTGAACGCGAGCACGGAAGCCGCAGCCGGAGCGAGAGCAGGAGAGACGTCGGACAAGGCTTGGCCTGCGACGGGATTCGTTGTTTGCAAAGTGACCTTTTTGTATAGAGAAGACCGACGTTGCCGATGGCAACACGGGTTGCGAGGCGCCGGGCGCCGGGCCGGAGCACCCGAAGACTTTTCGGGGCGCCAGTCAGTCGCGGCGGGAAGCCACGCTCGTTACGAGGGGAGCGCTCGGGGGTTGCTCGTTGGCAAACTCCGCTGCGCACGACCGCCCTTCGTCGTTAGTGAAATTTCGGACTCGAAAGCCGCGTCGAGCAAGCCCGACGCTAGGGCGAAAACTGGGGCAACTGCCCGCAGCGAGGCGCACTCTGACAGATTTCCGTGGCAGCGCAAGCAGATGGCTACGGTGTAGCCCTTTTCAGCCTATTTCGAGACAAACGCGCGCTAAATTGCGATGGTCACTGGGGAATTCGGCGAGAGGTGGGGTTCGCGCGCGCGGCCGACCATGGCAGAATCGTAGGTCATGTCTGGCTATAGAGGATTGGGAAGTTGGGTGGCGTCTGCTCTGTGTGCGGGCGTGTTGCTGTTTAATACAGCCGCGCGAGCGGACGAGCCCATCTCTGAGGACGCGAAGCTTTACTTCAAGAACGGCGTAGAGCTGATCCAAAGCCAGCCCCCGAATTACCAAGACGCCTACTACCAATTCAAGCTCGCCTACGAGAAGAGCCACAGCTGGAAGGTGCTCGGAAACTTC
>DATCFJ010000960.1:0-9419 GCA_036509605.1 Polyangiaceae bacterium
GGACAACACTGCCCGCAAGCAAGCTGAAGAGGCGCTGCTCAAGGCTGGGGCGTTGCAGAGCGCGATCTTCAACAGCGCGAACTTTTCGAGTATCGCCACCGACGCGAAGGGCGTGATTCAGATCTTCAATGTCGGCGCCGAACGCATGCTCGGCTACGCGGCTGCCGAAGTGATGAACAAGATCACGCCCGCGGACATCTCCGATCCGCAGGAAGTGATCGCGCGCGCCAAAGCGCTGAGCGTCGAGCTTGGGACCACCATTGCGCCGGGCTTTGAAGCGTTGGTGTTCAAGGCCTCGCGCGGCATCGAGGACATCTACGAGCTGACCTACATCCGCAAGGATGGCAGCCGGTTCCCCGCGGTGGTGTCGGTCACGGCGCTGCGCGACGCCCAGGACGTCATCATCGGCTATCTGTTGATTGGCACCGAGGTCAAGGCTGGGGCGTTGCAGAGCGCGATCTTCAACAGCGCGAACTTCTCGAGTATCGCCACCGACGCGAAGGGCGTGATTCAGATCTTCAATGTCGGCGCCGAGCGCATGCTCGGCTACACAGCTGCCGAAGTGATGAACAAGATCACGCCCGCGGACATCTCCGATCCGCAGGAAGTGATCGCGCGCGCCAAAGCGCTGAGTGCCGAGCTTGGGACCACGATTGCGCCGGGGTTCGAAGCGTTGGTGTTCAAGGCCTCGCGCGGCATCGAGGACATCTACGAGCTGACCTACATCCGCAAGGATGGCAGCCGGTTCCCTGCGGTGGTGTCGGTCACCGCGCTGCGCGACGCGCAGGACGTCATCATCGGTTATCTGCTAATTGGCACCGAGGTCAAGGCTGGGGCGTTGCAGAGCGCGATCTTCAACAGCGCGAACTTCTCGAGTATCGCCACCGACGCGAAGGGCGTGATTCAGATCTTCAATGTCGGCGCCGAGCGCATGCTCGGCTACGCGGCTGCCGAAGTGATGAACAAGATCACGCCCGCGGACATCTCGGACCCGCAGGAAGTAGTGGCGCGCGCGAAAGCGCTGAGTACCGAGCTCGGGACCACTATTACGCCAGGCTTTGAAGCGTTGGTGTTCAAAGCCTCGCGCGGGATCGAGGACATCTACGAGCTCACTTACATCCGCAAGGATGGCAGCCGGTTCCCAGCGGTGGTGTCGGTCACGGCGCTGCGCGACGCGCAGAACGTCATCATCGGCTATCTGCTGATTGGCACGGACAACACTGCCCGCAAGGAAATCGAGGAGGAACGAACCAAGCTCGACCAGCGGCTACGCGATCAGCACTTTTACACCCGTTCGCTGGTCGAATCCAACATTGACGCATTGATGACCACTGATCCACGCGGCATCATCACCGAC
Organism: Polyangiaceae bacterium; assembly: GCA_036509605.1. GTDB lineage: Bacteria > Myxococcota_A > Polyangia > Polyangiales > Polyangiaceae > PMG-095. The sequence continues at coordinate 1,358 of DATCFJ010000960.1, forward strand.
GTCAACAAGCAGACCGAGGCCCTGACCGGCTGCACGCGTGACGAGCTGATCGGTGCGCCGTTCAAGAACTACTTTACCGATTCGCAGCGCGCCGAGGAGGCCATCAGCCGCGTGCTGAACGAAGGCAAAGTCACGAACTACGAGCTCACCGCACGCGCCAGGGATGGAACCCTGACCGTGGTGTCCTACAACGCGACGACGTTCCACGACCGCGATCGCCGGCTGCAAGGAGTATTTGTTGCCGCACACGACATGACGGAGCTGAAGCGTTTCGAACAAACATTGCACCAGAAAAATACGGAGTTGGAAGACGCGAGCCGTATGAAGTCCGAGTTCGTGGCCAACATGTCACACGAGCTACGGACGCCGCTGAATGCCATCATCGGCTTTTCCGAGGTGCTCAAAGACGGCCTGTTGGGCGACCTGACCGAGCAACAGCCCGGGTTCACCGGCGACATTTTCAGCAGCGGCAAGCATCTGCTCTCTTTGATCAACGACATCCTCGATCTGTCCAAGATCGAAGCCGGCAAAATGCAGCTCGACCTCGAGCAGGTGCCGGTGTCGTCGTTGCTCGAGAACAGCTTGTCGATCATCAGGGAGAAAGCCGCGGCTCACCACATCCGCCTCACGATGGCTAGGGCCGAGGAGCTCGGGTCGATTTACGCGGACGCTCGCAAGGTAAAGCAGATTGTCTACAATCTGCTTTCGAATGCAGTGAAGTTCAGCCGCGAGGGCGGTGATGTGACCCTGCGCGCCAGCGTCGTGCCTCGTGTCAACGTGGGTAAGCTATCCCGCTCCTGGATGGGCCGCAGCTGCCCGATGGTCGACAACGAGTTTACGGAGTTTCTCGAGCTTAGCGTTACCGACAGCGGGATCGGGATCTCCGGGGTCGGGCTCGAGAATCTGTTCCAGCCCTTCAGCCAGATTGATAGCGGACTGGCGCGAAAATTCGAGGGCACTGGGCTAGGTTTGGCGATGGTTAAACTCCTCGCTGAGTTGCATGGCGGCGCAGTGGCGGCGGAAAGTGCCGTGGGTGAGGGCTCCTGCTTCACGGTCTGGCTGCCGCTCCGCGCAACCGAGGGCATGGCCGAGGCCCCGGTCCGCCCCCGTAGCGACCCGCCGGCAGGAGCGCCCCTCGCGCTGATGGTGGAACACGATGTGAAGGCCGCGGAACTGATCCGCCTGGCGCTCGAGGCGGATGGCTTCGAGGTGCTCCACGCCGACTCCGCAGAGGCGGCACTCGGGCTCGCGGCGCAGCGCCCGCCGTCGTTGATCACTCTGGAGATCATGCTGCCCGACATGGACGGCTGGGAATTCCTCGCTCGTATCAAGAAGATGCCGGAGCTCTCGCGCGTCCCGGTAGTGATCATTTCTATTGTGGCGGACTGCAACAAGGGGTTCGCGCTCGGCGCAGCAGCGGTTCTGCAAAAGCCCGTAGCCCACCAGGACTTGTTGGACTCGCTGGTTGAACTGCGCCTGTTTCCTCTCCGACAAGGAAAGACACTGAGAGTCCTCGTGGTTGACGACGACCCGGCCGCAGTCGACCTGATCGCTGTCCGGCTCCTGGACTTGGCCAGCACGGTCGAGCGCGCGTACGGTGGTCGCGAGGCGATCGATGTCGCGCGGCGCGAGCTGCCAGACTTGATCGTGCTCGACCTGATGATGCCGGACGTGACCGGCTTCGACGTCGTGCAGGCGCTCCGCGGGCATCCCGACACTGCTCGCATTCCGATCATAGTGCTCACCGCCATGCAGCTCACCCTTCAAGGGCGTGCCCAGCTCAATGGCTATGTCACGGCGGTCTTGGCAAAGACGGAGCTTCAGTTTCAACATTTTAGGGCCGAAGTCCGGCGCGCCATGTCGGGCCGAAGGCAGGCCGCCGCATGGCCGCAATCCTGATCGTCGAAGACAACGCTGCCAATATGAAGCTTGTCGTGTTCGTGTTGCAGCACGCAGGCTACACTGTCAGCAGCGCTGCGGACGCAGAGGCGGGGCTAGCCTCGGCACGGCAAGCGCGCCCAGACCTGATCCTGATGGATGTTCAGCTTCCCGGCATAGACGGCTTAGCCGCCGTTGCGTTGCTCAAGCGGGACGAGGCGACGCGCGCCATTCCGGTGATCGCCCTGACCGCGTTGGCCATGAAGGGCGATGAGGCGCGCATTCGGGCTGCTGGCTGTGAAGGCTACATCGCTAAGCCGATTAGCTATCGCGAAGTTCTGGCCACCGTCGCGGCTCAGCTGGCCCGAGGATGAACGGTGCTGCCGTCAAGGCTCAAGCGCAATGCCCGGAAAGCCTTCGCGGCGATCCGACACGAGCTCGTGTCGTCCTGAGGCGGGCGACGCAGGCAGAGTCCCGTCCGCGTCGCGTACGCGGCCGATGGCGATGCGCTCCCTCGTTTCGGCCAAGGGAGGGTACGGTTGGCTTTGCTTGGCAGCTGGGCGCGCCGGACCAAGGCGCGGACAGAGGGAGGTGGCGATGAGACCGCGGGTCCTCATCGTGGACGACAGCCTGACGGTGCGAATGGACATCGGCGAAGCCCTGCGGGCGGCCGGCTTCGACACGGTTCTGTGCGCCGACCTTCGAAGTGCGAGAGAGGCGCTGGGCCGCGAAGGCGTTGTGCTAGTCGTCCTCGATATCCTGCTGCCAGACGGGAATGGGCTCGATTTTCTCGAAGCACTCAGGAGCTCGCTAGCGACAGCCGCAATCCCGGTGCTGCTGCTCTCCAACGAGGCCGAGCTCAAGAACCGCGTCCGTGGGATAGGCGCGGGAGCCGAAGAGTACATGGGAAAACCCTACGACCTCGAACAGGTGGTTGCGCGGACGCGGGCGCTCACGCATGCGGATGCGAGTGGTGCGGTTGCTACCAGTAGTGGTCAGACGAGCCCGAGTCTCTTCGGCCTCAAGCGCCTGCTCGTAGTAGACGACAGCATCACCTACCTTCAAGAGCTCGGAAGACAGCTTCGCCAGGAAGGTTACGATGTGGTCCTGGTGAAGTCCGGCGAGGAAGCGTTGCAGGTCCTTGCGGCTCGGCCGGTGGACTGCATTCTGCTCGATCTCATCATGCCTGGACTGTCCGGCCAGGACACGTGCAGGCGCATCAGACAGCGAGCGGAGTGGCGCGACATTCCCCTCGTCATGCTGACGGCGCGCGACGATCGGGACGCGATGATCGAAGGCATTGACGCTGGCGCCGACGACTACATTGCCAAATCCGCCGACTTCGACGTTCTGAAGGCCCGCTTGCGCGCTCAGCTCCGCCACAAACACTTCGAGGATGAGAACCGTCGTATCCGCGAGAAACTCGTGCGGAGCGAGACCGAAGCTATTCTGCGCAGGCAGATGGAAGCAGAACAGGAAAGGCTCGATCAGCGCCTGCGCGACCAGCAGTTTTACACGCGCTCTCTCATCGAATCCAACATCGACGCGCTGATAACGACCGATCCGCTCGGCATTATCACCGACGTCAACAGGCAGATGGAGGTGCTCACCGGTAGCACGCGCGACGAGTTGATCGGCGCGCCGTTCAAGAGCTACTTTACCGATCCAGAGCGAGCGGAAGCGGCCATCAAGCTGGTGCTGAGCAAAAAGAAAGTCACCGACTACGAGCTCACCACGCGTGCCCGGGACGGCAAGGAAACCGTGGTGTCCTACAATGCGACCACTTTCTATGATCGGGATAGGAGGCTGCAGGGCGTTTTCGCCGCGGCGCGGGACGTCACCGAGCGAAAGCGTGCCGAAGACAAGTTCCGCGGTTTGCTCGAGTCGGCGCCCGACGCACTGGTCATCGTCAATCGCAGCGGGAAAATCGTGCTCGTCAACTCGCAGACCGAGCAGGCGTTCGGGTATCCGCGCAGCGAGCTCCTCGGCAAGGAGGTCGAGCTCCTCGTCCCCGAGAGATTCCGTGGCCGCCACTCCGAACACCGCGGCGGCTACTTCGGCAACCCCAATGTCCGTCCCATGGGCGCTGGTCTCGGTCTGTACGCGCTGCGCAAGGACGGCAGCGAGTTCCCCGTCGAAATCAGCTTGAGCCCGCTCGATACCGAAGGGGGGCGACTGGTCTCTGCCGCCATCCGCGACATCACCGAGCGCAAGCGCCTCGAGCAGGTTCTGCGGGAGAAAACCGTCGAGCTGGAGGGCGCCAAGTCAGCCGCGGAGAGAGCCAACCTCGCGAAATCGAATTTCCTTGCCAGCATAAGCAGTGAGCTTCGCGACCCGGTCAATGCGATCCTCGGTTTCGCACAACTGCTGGAGTCGGCCTCCAAGTTACCGACGGACTCTCAGAAGGAAAGCATCGCCCATGTTCTCCAGGCGGCAGGGCATTTGCAAAGGTTGATCAACGACATCCGCGATCTTGCAGTGATCGAGTCCGAGAAGGCGTCGATATCGCCGGAAGCTGTGTCGGTGGCCGAGGTCTCATCCCGACCTCCTGATACAGCGTGACGTGAGAGCCTTGAACCAATCTCGAACAAATGGCGCACGGATCCTTGGTGTTACCCAGGGTCCGCCTGTCCGAGCGTGGCTGACGAGTGCTTGTGACTATTGCCATTGTTGCTCATCCGGGAGGCCGAGGATGGAGAACACGGGTAGGGCGGTGGCGGAGGAGCGCTTGTGATTAGTGCCACTCACGGGCGCGGTGAAAAGGCCGGTGTATTGTAGACGCATGGGAATACCTCAGGGGCTACCTGCCTCCGGAGAAGACGCGGATCCTGCTGGTCGATGACGACGCGGCGGTTCTACGGGTGACTCAGAGGCGCTTGGCAAAGGCGGGGCATGACGTGGTCGCCTGTGGGGGCGGTGCTGAGGCGCTCGCGATTCTCCCGACCCTCGGATTCGAAGACCTGAAGCGAGAGGGCGCCCGGAGCCTGTCTGGCGCTTCGTCGTAAAAGCCGAATCAAATTGCAGATACACGAAGGTGCGCCCGGCCAGGCTGCGCCCGGCTTGTGGCACGTCGCACCTCGAGCGACGTTAGCACCCCAGCGCCAAGCGCAGTGCGGCGTCCGCCCCCGCAATCTCATGGAAGCCCAGCGCGCCCGGTTCCGGCGCCGAGGCGTGCTTGGCGAAGAAGACGCAAGCCGTTCAACGTTACGAGCAGCGTGCTGCCTTCATGTCCGACGACGCCCCACGGAAGGGTGATCCAGCCAAGAAGATCGGAGACGACGAGGAGTACGATCATACCCAGAGCGAGGACGAGGTTCTGCTTCACGACCCGCAGGGCCTGTTGTCCGAGTGCCACGGCGTACGGGATCTTCTCCAGGTCGTCGGTCGTGAGGACGACGTCTGCGGTTTCCAGCGCGACGTCCGTGCCGCTCACGCCCATGGCAATGCCAACGCCTGCTACGGCAAGCGCCGGGCCATCATTCACACCGTCGCCGACCATCGCGACGTGCCCGTACCGGCGAACCAAGTCGTCGACGACGCGGACCTTGTCCGCCGGAAGGAGCTCGGCGTGGATCTCCGTGATTCCAACCTCTTTTCCGATGGCGTTCGCGGTCTGGCGGGTGTCTCCGGTGATGAGCACGATGTGGTCGAGCCCGAAGCCCCGCAGTGCGCGCACCGCATCACCCGCTCGCGGGCGGAGCGTATCGCGGAGCCCGATCAATCCGTGGACAGCGCCGGTTCCGAGCATGACGACGGTCTTTCCCTCTGCGGTCAGCGCTTGGTGACGGGCGCGCGCGGCGTCGGAGACTTCGGGGAAGAGAGAGGCCTTGCCTATCGACCACGTTTGACCGCCGACGATCGCGTGTGCGCCCGTACCGGGCACCGACTGAAGGTTGGACGCCGAGTTGCTCTTTAGATTTCTCCGAGCCGCTTCCGTGACAATCGCCCTCGCGAGGGGGTGCTCGGAAAGGCTCTCGATCGCCGCGGCGAAGGCGAGGATCTCGTCTTCGCTCTCGCCGGAAAGAGAGATGACATCGGTAACCACCGGATGCCCTGACGTGAGCGTTCCTGTCTTGTCGAAGGCAATGGCGCGAACGCGCCCGAGACTCTCGATGAAGGTGCTGCCCTTGAAGAGGATTCCGTTCCGCGCGCCGTTGGATAGAGCCGAGAGAAGTGTCGGCATCATCGACGCGGCGAGGGCACACGGTGAGGCCACGACGAGGAAGATCATCGCTCGATAGAGCGCTTCCCGGAATGTCCACCAGTGCGCGAGGCTGGGAAGCGTCACGACCGCGAGCGCTCCAACGACGACGACCTTGGCGTACCCGCGCTCGAATCGCTCGATAAACAGCTGTGCTGGCGGACGGCGCTCTTGGGCTTCTTGTACGAGCTGGATCATGCGAGCGAGGATCGTGTCGCCCGCGGGACGGGTTACAGTCACGCGAAGCGCGCCGTGACCGTTGATCGTGCCTGCGAAGACCTGGTCGCCCGAGTGCTTGTCGGCGGGCATCGATTCCCCCGTGATGGAGGCTTGGTTCACGGCGGACGAGCCCTCGGCTATGATGCCGTCCGCCGCGATGCGTTCACCTGGCTTCACGATGAGAAGCTCGTCGACGGCGAGGGTCGCAGCGGGAACGCGCTGTTCACACCCGTCGCGCACGACGAGAGCGTCTTCTGGATGAAGCGCCATCAGCGCTTCAATGTCGCGCTTTGTGCGCGCGCTGGCGTATCCCTCGAGCGTGCCGCTGAGCGCAAAGATAAAAATGAGGAGCGCGCCGTCGAACCAGTAGCCGATGGCAGCAGCGCCGACGGCGGCGACAACCATCAGCAGGTCCACGTCGAGCTCACGGTCCTTGAAGAGGGTGGTCGTGCCCTCGATCGCTTGCCGATATCCTCCGAGCACGTAGCCCACCAAGAAGATCAGAGCCGTTCCCATGGCGCTGAGTCCGGCCCGATGCGCCACCCAGCCTGCACCTACGAAGGTGGCGCAGAGCACGGTGGTGATCGCCTCGCCGTGCTTTTCCCAGAGCGCAGGCGTGGGCGGCCGCGCGTCGGCGAGCGCCGGGTTCAATGTCGTCGTGGTCATATTGCTGGCCTATTTCAAGAACGCTCGGACAACGTCGATGAGCTCTTCGCCTGCAAGCGCCCGCTTTGAGTTCGCCTTCGCTTCCGGGTCCATGACGTGAAAGCGAATATGATCTTCGAGGATCTCGGCGGTGAGCGCCGTCAGCGCGCCGCGACAGGCGGCGACTGTCGTCAGCACCTTTGAACACTCGTCCTCGTTTGCGATCGACTTCTCCACCGCTTCGACCTGACCGCGGATGCGTCGCACGCGGGCAATCAGCTTGTCTCTATCTCGAATGGTATGCATTGCGACGCGGAACCTCGCAATGCATCTATACCCCCCTATGGTATGCGTCAAGCGGCGCCAGCTGTGTGAACCTACCCGCTCCTTACGCATCCCTGTCTAACCTCGCTGGTGGCCGAGTTTGTAGCTCAGCTCCCAGCCGATGAAGGTGGCGCCGTTTTTCTCTAGCTCAGCATCTCGAATCTCGATGCGATGTTGGAGCAGGTCATCGCGGGCGGCTAGGTTTCTGCGGACTTTCGGCGTGGTTTTCGTCTTTGCCGGAGGTTTACCGGACGGTCGCGAGCCCGGGTCGTCTGGCTGACTGCTCGCGGGCGCGGCGCCTGCTTCGCCGTGGTGCCGACGAGCTTCTGAGCGAGCGCCTCGAGCTTCAGTTTGGTCTTCTCGAACTCGAACTCGAGCTCGAGCTGCGTTACGTCGACGCGCTCGGCCTTGGCGATGAAGATGCGCCGCCTGAGCAGCTCGAACTGCTCCATGAGCTGGCGGTACGCTCGACGCAGGTTATCGCGCTCGCTGGGTGACGCTAGCGAGCTTGTCGCTCGTCGCTGTGAGCTCGCTTTGCATGTGACGCACAAGAGCCTCAAGCTCTTGCTCGCGCGTCGGTGATGATTCTGGCTCGGCGACGGTCACGCGAGCATCGCTCTACCCGAATGATGTAGCCCCCTGTTGAAACCGGACCCCCTTCAGTGAAGAATAAGGGAGAGGTCCGATGGCTGAAAATCAGGGAAATGAAACCGGCAAGGGCGCCAAACGCCCGCGTCGACAGTTCAGTGCCGTGGAGAAGCGTCGACTGCTGGACGAGACCGAGAAGCCAGGCGA
>DATCFJ010000961.1:0-2255 GCA_036509605.1 Polyangiaceae bacterium
TTCGAGTCCGTGACTTCGAAGGCTCCGACGTAGTCCTGCTGCCCGATGTGCACCTCGGTGCGCTCGTTGGCCAAGATCTGCTTGTTCGTGTGCTTGACCTCGAACGGCTTGAATGGGAACTCGCCTGGTTGCACGAGCCCGAGCGCAAAATCCATCGCGCCCGAAGAACCCCGCCGGATCACGGTGAAGCCGCGGCGCAGCTGGCTTTCCACGATGTGTTTGCCCAGATCATTGGCGTTCACGCCGGCGACCGCCAGGCCGCCCAAGGCCCGCGCCGACTCGACTAGCGTGGTTTGAAAGGCGGCGCCGTCGATCAGGCGTGGCCTGAAATAGACGTATAGCGCGCCGTCCTTGAGCTGGAAATCGGTCGCGTACTCCACGACACCACGCGAAGTGAAGCCGATACGCTGTGTCACGTTGGTCCAAGCGTAGCCCTTGCCGGTGTACTGCACGACGAACGACTTGTGTGCGTCGTCGTCGAGCACCTGTGACTGACAAGAGTCGGCGAAGAAGCGACCGACCACCGGTTCGTCGTCGCCGAACTTCAGGGGCGCGCCGCCCTTGAGCATCTCCGTGCAGAAGCTATCGAGCCCGAACTTCAAGATGTCGAAGCGGAGTGACTTGTTGCTCGGATCGTTGATCACGCCGGCGCCGAGCACACGGACTGCGGACGAGCCTAGCGAGTCTCGTGACGCGCAGCCGGCAAGGGCGGTGAGACTTGCGGCGACGAGAATCCAAGAGCGACCGAGGGCGTGCATGTCGGCTCAGCATAACACCAACATTTTGGCCCGAGCGCCCCGGGATGGCGTTCGGGGTCGGCCTCGCCCGAGCCCGGTGCCCCCCGCCAGCACGCTTTTTTCGCCGACTTTGCCCAGGCCACGCTCTTCTGCGGGCCGCGTCGGAGTTGACAACGCGCAGGGTTGACACGAAAAGTTGCGCTCGAATATGGGCCACTTTGCGATTCTAGGTGCCGGCGCTTGGGGCACCGCTTTGGCTCGCGTGCTCGCTGAGCGTGGCGAGGCGACGCGGCTCTGGTCGTGGCAAGCCGAGCACGTCCAAGCCATGCAGAACGAGCGCGAGAATCGCGCGTTTCTGCCCGGTTTTGCGCTGCCCGAGTCGATCCAGCCGAGTGCCGACCTCGACTCCACGCTGCGCGCAGCGAACGCAGTGCTGCTCGCGGTGCCGACTGCCGCGTTTCGCAGCACGCTCGAGAAAGCGCGTCCGTTCTTGTCCAGCGACGCCACGCTGTTGATCGCTACGAAGGGCATCGAGCCCGGATCGCTGATGCTGCTCAGCGAGGTCGTCGAAGCGGTGCTCGGCGCGTCCGCGCGCGAGCGCACGGTGGTGCTCTCTGGGCCGAGCTTCGCCAAGGAAGTCGCGCTCGGCTTGCCCACGAGCCTGGTCGCTGCGGCGCACTCTGCGGAGCTCGCAACGAGCGTGCAGCAGCGCCTGTCGACCGACCACTTTCGCGTCTACGCAGGTGACGACCCGATTGGCGTTCAAGTCGGCGGCGCGCTGAAAAACGTGATCGCAATCGCTGCTGGGGCCTGCGACGGCTTGGGCTTTGGTTACAATACGCGCGCCGCGCTGATCACCCGAGGCCTGGCAGAGGTCGCGCGCTTGGCGCTCGCCAAAGGCGGGCATGCGCTCACGTTGGCCGGGCTCGCCGGTCTCGGCGATCTGGTGCTGACTTGTACCGGCGAGCTGAGCCGCAATCGCACGCTGGGCTATGAGCTTGGGCGCGGTACGAGCTTGAGCGATGCGCTTGTCGGCCTGGGTCACGTCGCCGAGGGGGTAGTTACCGCGGATAGCGCGTACCATCTGGCGGAACGCCTTGCCGTCGATCTGCCCATCTGCGGTGAGGTGTACCGAGTTCTGTTCGAGCAAAAGCCAGTCAGTGACGCCGTGCGCGCCGTGTTGTCCCGGCCGTTGAAAAGGGAATGATCATGAAACGAAGCGCTGCCGTACTGGCCCTGGTGGTCCTGTGTCCGTCGTTTGCTGCTGCGCAGACGGCGTTGCCGCCTCAGCAATTCCCTGCAGCCCAGCCGGCACCCGTTGGCCAACCGGTGCCGGTCGTCCAGCAGCCGTATCAGTACCAGCCTGCGCCGGTTTCCAACACCCGTAGCAGCACCGAAATCACGACGCTGTACGCAACCTCGGCCGTGTACGGCGTCGGCCTTGGAGTCTGGGTCGGCTCGGAGGCGCACATCAACGATCCAGGGCTGTTCCTGATCGCGCCAGCGATTCTCGGCGTA
>DATCFJ010000962.1:0-7175 GCA_036509605.1 Polyangiaceae bacterium
TGTTTCGTTTCACCTTGGGCCAGCGCAAGAATTTGGGCGTCGCGCTGGGTCAACGCGCGTACGTCGTGGGTGTGGACGCGCAGAATGCGACCGTGACCCTCGGTTCGGCGGATTCGTTGTATTCGAGCAGCGCCGAGCTCACGGAGGTCGCGCTGGCCGCGGACTTGAGCTTGCCGCTGCGCTGCGAGGTGCAGGTGCGTTATCGCGGAGCTCCGGCGCCGGCCGAAGTTCGGCGCGTCGGCGGCGCGCTGCAGGTGTTTTTCGACGAGCCGCAGCGCGCCGTGGTTCCAGGGCAATTTGCGGTGTTTTTCCAGGGTGAGCGGGTGCTCGGCGGCGGCATGATTCGGGCGGCGCAGCGCGCGCAACGTCCGGCAACGCCCGCGCTAATAGAGGAGAGCTTCGCGTGAGCTCGCGCTTCTCGTGCTTGCTGGTCGCTCTGCTGCTCACCCCGCTCGGGTGCACGGTCGGTCAAGGCGACGGCCACGTGAAGAGCGATCACTTGTACGTCAGCGGATGCTGGAACGGCCCCTTCGACCTCGGCCCGAGCTTCTTTGGTGCCAACCCCGATCAAGGGCAGTCTCTGACCATTCGCGTGCAGCGCGGCGACAATATCGAGGACGTGTCGGATGGCCTGATCGTGCTCGTCAATGATCTGCAGCAGGTCAGAATGCAGCTGAACTCGGACATTAAGGTCGGCATGCCTCCTGGGGTCACGCCGCCGGGCGTGCCGATTGTGTTCAACCCGGACCCGCCAAAGGTGAGCCTGTCACTTTATCTGCACAACACCTGCCACCAGCAAAACGGCACCATTTACTCGGTTGACGGCAAGATCAACTTCACGAACCTGTTCAGCGGGGATTTGAACGAAGGGTCCTCAGAAAACCGGCGCACCAAGGCGACCTTCACGGCCTCTTTCGCCGATCCCCGCGAGCTCGCGAGCGCTGCGGACGACACCGCGAAAGCCGCGGTGACGAGCATGGTGACGGGCGACTTCGACTTTTTCTTTCAGCGCGGACAACCGTCGCAACCGTTCGAGTAGCCCGGTGCAAACTCCCGTCGATGCACGGCTCCGAGAGGAGGCGCGGCGCTTCCGGTTGCGTTTCACGTGTGAGGATTGCGTGCACTTCGCGGCCGACCGCCGAGCGTGCGCCAACGGCTATCCTACCAATGCCCACCTGGACGTCGATCTCGAGCGGCGCGAAAGCTTGGAATTCTGCAAGGAATTCGAGCTGCTTTGATCCGTCTAAGCTTTGCCCCTCGGAACGCATGGCACGCTCGCATCCTCCGACGCTGATCACGCTGGTGGGCCGCGCGCTCCGTGAGGAGTGCGGAGTCGCGCGTGGTACACGTGTCCTGCTCGCGCTGTCCGGCGGTGGGGACTCGACGGCGCTGCTCCATGTTTTGGCGATATTGGCCAAAAAGCAGGGCTTTTCGTTGGTTGCGCACGGCGTGGACCACGGGCTCCGCGTCCAAGCTGCGGCCGAGCTGGATGCCGCGCAGGCGCACTGCGAGGCGCTCGGCGTCGAGTTTTCGCGCACGGTGCTTCTGCTCGACGACGGCGGCAATTTGCAAGCGCGCGCTCGGGATGCTCGGCGAGCGGCGTTGTTGGCGGCCGCTAGCGGCACGGGCGCGGGGCTGATTGCAACCGCGCATCACGCTGATGATCGCGCGGAAACGCTGCTCTTGCGGCTGATGCGCGGCTCCGGGCCGTTCGGCCTAGCGGTCTTGCCACCCCGCACGGACGTCTGGATTCGCCCGCAATGTCGCGCCCGCAAGTCCGACGTGCTCGCGCATCTGGCGCGGCATCGCTTGGCGTTTGCCGAGGACCCGTCGAACTTGAATCGGCGCTTCCTGCGTACGCGGGTGCGCCATGAGCTCTTGCCGCTGCTCGAGCAGCTCTCGCCGCAGATCGTCGGACACTTGTGCGCGTTGGCGGACGCGCTCGCAGCGGGCCCCGGCTCTGAGGCGCCATTGCTCGACGAGCGGGGCGTTGCGCTACTGCTCAATCGTGCGCAACGTCAACTAGTTGGGCGTGCTCGTTCCCTCGGGCAACGCTCGGCGAGGGTGAGCCTGCCTCACGGGCGTGAGCTCAGCCTGGATCCGGTGACTCTCGAGCCGCAGGTCGCGTGGGTCGCCCCCGCGGCAAAGCGGCCGCGAAAACACTGACACAGCGCAATCCGCCAGCAGCAGAGCGCCCTGTGCCAGAAATGTTTCCGGTGTTTTCGTGCCACGTCGGCCAAGCGGTCACGCCGCAAATGTCCCGTCCTTTTTGGGGCCGGGGCCCCAAAAAACAAACGCGTTCCACGGCCGGGCCCCAAAAAACAAACGCGTTCCACGGCCGGGGCCCCAAAACAAACGCGGATGATCACTTACCAAGCGAGCCAAATGGCCCAACAAAACAATATGAAAAGCGTGCCTACTCTAGAATCGACGTTTGGCCGTTCGGATGGCATGCTGACAGAAGTCTTTGGCACGAGTCTCCGAGGTTTAGAGTGAAACAACCGCACAAGACGCTGCTGCTGTGGGTCGTCCTGATCGTCGCGTTCCTGGCGATTTGGCAATTTCTGAACCCCGAGAATCCGAGGAGCCCGGACAAAGCGTACAGCGAGTTCGTTGCGCTCACGAAGGCGCCCAAGGATCAACGCCACGTCGAGGAAGTCGAGATCAAGGATCGTGAGTACACGTTCCAGATCAAGGACCCGAACTCGAAGGGCGCTCCCGAGCGTGGCCACGCCGTCGGCCCCGCCGAGGACAACGCGCAAGACTTGGTCGCCCATGGCATCAAGGTCACCTACCAGAAGGACGAAGGCTCGCCCTTCCTCACTCCGGTGCTGACCATCGTGCTGCCGATGGTGTTCGTGATCGTGATGTTCTACCTGTTCATGCGCCAGCTGCAGGCGGGCGGCGGCAAAGCCATGAGCTTCGGTAAGAGCCGCGCACGCTTGCTGAGCGAGTCGCAGAACAAGATCACGTTCAGTGACGTCGCCGGCATCGACGAGGCGAAAGACGAAGTCGAAGAGATCATCGCCTTCCTCAAGGATCCGAAGAAGTTCCAGCGGCTCGGTGGGCGCATCCCCAAGGGCGTGCTCATGATGGGCCCCCCCGGCACCGGCAAGACGCTGCTGGCGCGAGCCATCGCGGGCGAAGCCGGCGTGCCGTTCTTCAGCATCTCCGGCTCGGACTTCGTGGAGATGTTCGTGGGCGTGGGCGCCAGCCGCGTTCGCGACCTGTTCGAGCAGGGCAAGAAGCACGCGCCCTGCATCATCTTCATCGACGAGATTGACGCGGTCGGTCGTCACCGCGGCGCCGGCCTAGGCGGTGGCCACGACGAGCGCGAGCAGACTCTGAATCAGCTGCTCGTCGAGATGGACGGCTTCGAGTCCAACGAAGGCGTGATCATCATTGCCGCCACCAATCGTCCGGACGTGCTGGACCCGGCTATCTTGCGCCCTGGTCGTTTCGACCGCCGCATCACCGTGCCGCGCCCCGACATCCGAGGCCGTGAGGGCATCCTCGCGGTGCACACCAAGAAGGTGCCGCTCTCTGGTGACGTTCAGCTCGGTATCATCGCTGCCGGCACGCCCGGCTTCGTCGGAGCTGATCTGGAGAATTTGGTCAACGAGGCCGCCCTCTTGGCAGCGCGTCAGGACAAGGACGCCGTCACGATGGAGGACTTCGAGCTGGCCAAGGACAAGGTGCTCATGGGCACCGAGCGCCGCTCCATGGTGATGAGCAACGAGGAGCGTCGCACCGCCGCTTGGCACGAGTCCGGCCACACCATCGTGGGCAAGCTCGTCGCCGGCAATGACGCGGTTCACAAGGTGTCCATCATCCCGCGCGGCGCCGCCCTGGGCGTCACCATGTTCCTGCCGGTCGAGGACCGTCATCTGATGACGAAGAGCCAGACCTTGGCGCGCATCGCTATGGCCCTCGGCGGTCGCGTCGCGGAAGAGGTCGTGTTCGGCGAGATCACCACGGGCGCGTCGGACGACATCAAGCGCGCCACGCGCTTGGCTCGCGCCATGGTGTGTGAGCTCGGCATGACCAAGAAGCTCGGTCCGGTCGCCTACGGCGAGAACGAGGAGAATGTGTTCCTCGGCCGCGAGATGACCTCACGTCGCGAGGACTACTCGGAAGACACCGCTCGCGAGATCGACCAAGAGGTTCGCGCCATCGTCGAACAACAGTACGAAGTGGCCAAGCAAGTCGTGCTGGAAAACCGTGATCGGCTGGACCGCCTGGCCCAAGCGCTGCTCGAGCGCGAAACGCTGGACTCGGAAGAGATCAGCGCCGCGCTGGACGGCCGCGAGCTGCCCACGCGCCACCGCGTCGTGATTCCGAGCTACGCCGACAAGCGCAAGGAAAAGGTCGAGAAGCGCCGCCCGGCGAGCATCTTCGGCGCGCCGAAGCCCGCTGGGACCTGAGAGTTCGTGGTGCTGCGCAACGGGTCGAATCGAGAGATTCGGCCCGTTTGCATTTTGTGTCTTGTTGCAAGAGCTAGTCGCTCGCGCCCTCTCACGACCGTTCTCCTCTCACGTGGCGCGAAGCGCCTGCTCTCTTCGCGCCGAGGCGCGCGCGAAGCGTCCCCGGATGCATGCCCGGAACCAAAACGAGCGAGAAGTCTTGGAAGACTCCCCCGTCGGGGATCACGAAGCGCGTCAGATCACGATCTGCCAACAACGAGCAGACCTACGAGAACCGGCAAGACCGGGCGCCTGCCCCGCTTCAGCCGAGCTAGATGCGAGGCCTGACGGGCGAAGCGGACCGGGTTAGCTTTGCAGAAGCGCACGGGCGCGATCCAAGAGCGCTTCTTTGGCATTTAGGGTTGGGTCGTCGACGACTTCTTCGAGCAGGGCGCGCAGGACGCGGCCGATGTCGGGGCCGGGTTTGGCACCGAGCTCGGTGATCAGGACGCGGCCGTCGATGGCGAGATCTTTCACGTTGAAGGCGGCGCCTTGCGCGAGCACTTTGGCGACGTGCGCTTTGAGCTGGGTGATGTGCTCGAGGTCGGCGCTCGGGTCTTTGCCTTTGGCGCGGACGTCGGCTTCGTTGAGCGCGTACAGGTCTAGGACGAGCTCTGGCGAGACACGGCGGATCCAGCGCCGGACGGCGGAGTCACTCCAGGTTTCGTCGTAGCAAACCAAGTGATGACGGACGAGCGCGACGATGTGCGAGCGTTCGTCGTTCGAGAAGCGTAGCCGGTCGAGCAACGGGCCCGCGATTTCGGCGCCGATGCGCTCGTGCTCGTAGAACGTGTAATCACTGGTCTTGTCGCTGAACGCGCGCGAGCGCGGCTTGCCGACGTCATGCAGCAGGCCAGCCATGCGCAGCACCGGGTTTTTGGGGCAATTGTCCAGGCAGTGCATGGCGTGACCCCAGACGTCGTAAGCGTGGTAGCGGTTTTGCTCGCAGCCCACGGAGTCCATCAGCTCGGGCGCGGTGATCGCGAGCAGGCCGTAGTCCTTCATCACCTCGAAGGCGCGGCTCGGCTGTCTGGCTTTGGTGGCCTTGAGCCATTCGTCGCGGACGCGCTCGGCGCTGACCTTGCGATAGCTGTCCAGCGAGGGGACGATGGCGCGTGCGGTCGCGGCTTCGAGCTCGACCTCGAGCGTTGCCACGAAGCGCGCGCCGCGGAGCACGCGCAAGCCGTCCTCTGCGAAACGCACTGCCGGATCGCCGACAGCGCGCAGCAGCTTGGCACGCAGATCGACCATGCCGCCGAAGGGGTCGATCAGTTGGTCTTCGAGCGGGTCGTAGGCGATGGCGTTGATCGTAAAATCGCGTCGCGCCAGATCGTCTTTGATGTCATCGACGAAGTACACGCCGTCCGGGCGGCGCCCATCGCTGTACGTGGTCTCGCCGCGTAGTGTGGTGACCTCGTAGCTCGACTCTTTGGCCAGCACGGTCACCGTGCCGTGCGCGATTCCGGTAGGAATCACGCGCCGAAACAGCTTCTGTACCTGCTCGGGCCGCGCGGACGTCGCGATGTCCCAATCACCGACGACGTCCGACTCGTGCTTGCCGTTCAGCTCGGCGAGCAGCGGATCACGCACGCAACCGCCAACCACCCACGAGCGAAAGCCACCCTCGCGCAGCCGCGAGCACAACTCGCGTACCTCAGCGGGCACACTTCTCTTCAACCGGGCCGTGTCAGACACGGCTAGCGTCTAGCAAGATTCTCGCGGCGCGTCGAAGTGTAGGCAGGTGCCCAGGTGCCCCTTGCGCAGGCCAGATGCTGGGTACTCCCCACTATCGACCCGTTGGGGAAGCGTGATTTGCGGCCACAATTGGCCTGTCTTGTGCGACTGGTACCAACGCGCAATGAACGGCCGAGCGGGCGCGTTCTGGCGCTCTGCGTGCGCGCGACGTGCTCAATTCCCCCAGGGGTTCACGATTTCGCTGCCGCCGATGCCGGTCTTCGGCTTTTTCGGCGCGGGCGAGGCCGAGTCGGGCCTCTTCGCGGGGGCAGGGTGGTAGAACGCAGCGCCGGCTGCATGCGGCGCTTTGACGAGCTTCACTACTTCTCGTGTCTTCGCGCCGTCGAGGGTGATCTTCTGCGGCTTGTAGCCGTCGCGATCGATTTCTAAATCGACCGTCTTGCCGGTTTCGACTGCGACCATGACCGGGCTTGGGCCGAGATCAGTGCCGTCGCGGAAGACGTGCGCGTCGATCGGCTCTACGGCAATCGCGACCTCTTTGCTCGCGATTGCGACGGGAGCGGGCGCTGGTGCAGCGACGCTGACTGCAGGTTCCAAAGGCTTCGGCGCGGCGACTTCGGCGACCACCGGCGGGGTCGGCGTCGCGGAGCTCTGTTGGCTCTTGGCGAAAATCCCGACCACGATCGCGATTGCGGCGAGCACGCCGGCGATACCTGCGTACACCGGCCACTTGCTGCCGCGCGCGCCCGGATGCTCCGACGGGCTCGCCGGCATCGGCTCGGGCATCTGGCCCTTCTTGAAATAGTCGACCGGGACATTGAAGCCGCCGGAACGCGACATCATCTCCGGCACAGCGTCGGGGACGCCGCCAGCGGCCAGCTTGTCGAACTCGACGATCAGCTCGCCCATCGATTGATAGCGGTGCTCGGGGCGCTTCGACAGACACTTGAGCACGATGGCTTCGAGGCCCGGCGGCACGTCTTTCGGCGCGGGTACGAGCGCGCGGATCGGCACCGG
>DATCFJ010000963.1:0-5938 GCA_036509605.1 Polyangiaceae bacterium
AACAGTTCGATTTCCACATCACCGAGTGAGGTGGAAAGAGTTGCAGTGGGGTTCGCCATGGGACCGGAACCTAGCACCACATAGCCGCCCATCGATAGGCCGGCCGCAAAGTTCAGCTCGCGCCGCGCGGACAGCGGGAACAACGCGCGCGCCTTGTTGGGCAGCTCTTCCGTGATGAAGTCCCAGTAGCGGTAACCGCGCGCCATGTTGCTGTAGTAGCTGCGGTGCACGTTGGGCATCACGACCGCCAAATCCAAGCGCCTGCACGTAGCGCTCGATGCCCGAAAAGCGCGCCCAGGCCGTGTCGTCGTCGCCCAGGCCGTGCAGCAACCAGAGCACCGGATGCGCCGGGCGCGGCGTACTCCGCGCGGACGGCTCGGGCAGGAGCACGCGCATGCTGCTCGCCATGCCCAACGTCTCGGAGAAGAATTTGCAGTCGATTGACGCCATGATCAGGTCCGGAGGGCGCCGAACACACCTCGACTGAAAGTGTCACAATTGAGCCGGCCGCGTCCCCACCCCTGGAAAACCGCCGTTTAGGGGCGGGATGTCCGGTTTATTGGAGGAATTACGGGGACAGGGCAGGGGCCGCGGGACTATAAGCGTTCGCTCGGTAAATCCATGAAGGACCTTCTCAAGACGTCGGATCTCAGTCGAGCCGATTTCAAATATTTGTTGGCTCGGGCAGTCAAGTTCAAGGCCAAGCCGTACCAACGTCGCACCGCCCTACAGAACGACTCGGTCGCTCTGTACTTCAACAAGCCGTCCACGCGCACCCGCGTGTCGTTCGAGACCGCAGTGGGCCGTCTCGGTGGAACGCCGATCACCATGGGCCCCAGCGACGTGCAGCTCGGTCGCGGCGAAACGATCGAAGACACCGCGCGCGTGCTCAGCCGTTTCGTGCGCGCGTTCGTGATTCGAACTTTCAAGGACGAAGACGTCGAGCGCTTTGCGGCAGCCGCTTCCATCCCGGTGATCAATGCGCTCACTGACGGCCATCACCCGTGCCAAAGCGTGGCTGATCTGATGACGCTCGCCGAGCAGCGTGGCCCGCTAGACAAATGCAAAATCGCGTACATCGGTGACGGCAACAACGTCGCAGTTAGCTTGATGGAAGCCGCGGCGATCATGGGCACGAGCTTCGCCATCGCCGCTCCCAGGGGCTATCAAATGCCGGAGGCGCTCGTCGCTGCTGCCCGCGCGGTAGCCAAGAAGAACGGTTCAGAAATCGTGACCACCGAGGACCCGGCGGAGGCGGCCCGCGACGCTGACGCGCTGTACAGCGACGTTTGGCTATCCATGGGTGACTCGGATGACCAGAAGGCCGCGCGTCAGCGGGCTCTCGGGCCGTACCAGATCAGCGAGCACACCTTCGCCGGCGCCAAGTCGGACGCCATTCTGATGCATTGCCTGCCCGCCCACCGCGGCGAAGAGGTGTCGGCGGAGGTCGCGGACGGCCCGCGCTCGGTGATCTTCGATCAAGCCGAAAATCGCCTGCATACCGCGGCGGCCATCTTGTACTCGCTGCTCGAAGGCAAGCTCGAAGGCGCAAAGCGCTAGGCCCCTCCCAGCTTCCCCCGTGCCCGTGCCCGTGCCCGTGCCCGTGCCCGTGCCCGCTCTCGTCTTCTCTTCCGCTTTTTTCTTATGTCTTCGGGACTTGGGCCGTTCATCAGTCCAGGATGTCTATCGCTGGCGACCTACTGACGACGGCAACCCCGGCCCGGCTGCTATGCCGCCGCGGCACTTGGGTGCTGGAGCTCGTGCGGCTGGTCCCCATCGAACGCAACGTGTTTCAGCCTCGTGTTCAACGCCTGGAGGGCGTGGACGCCGTGCTGCAGTATTTGAAGCGAACCGGCGACAACCCGGCGTTGGCTGCGGCGGCCAGCCATTTGATGCGCGGTCCGCGTTCCGACGAAGAGCGCTTCTTCGACGCCGTCGAAGGCGAATGGGTTCCGGGCGAACCGGGCACGCGACCGGCCAGCACGCGACCGAGCGCCCCGCCGCCCGCCAATACCGGCGAAGTAGCGCAGATGCGAGCCGAGCTGCTGGTGCTGCGCGCGTCTCACGAGCGGTTGCGCGAGCGCGTGCAGAGTCTCGAGTCACAGCTCTCGAGGGGCTCAATCGCGCCGAACGTGCTGTCGGTCGCGCCAACACCTTCGGTGATGATGCAGCAGCGACCGTCCGAGGTGTCGCGCGCTCCCGAGCCATTCGCCTCGACACTGATGGACGGCAAACCGCCGGCTCCGCCGCAGACTCGTTCGGAGCGCGCGCGCACGCCCGGCGCGATGACGTTGCCTGACGTTGCCGCGATCAATGCCTGTTTGCAGAGCCTGATCGGGGACAGCTCTGGCGTGACCGAGAAAGAGCCGGTCGATTTTTCGTCGGCCATGCTCGGGCCGTGCTGGGTGTCACGCTTGATCGATGAGGCCGGCGCCGAAGTGGGCGCCATCGTCGCCGATCAGGCGGCTACGGCAACGCTCGGTGGCGCGCTGATGGCGCTCCCAGAGCACGAGATCGAAGCTCAACGCACCCACCAGACCCCGAGCCAAGACGTCATCGGAGCGATGAGCGAAGTCTCTAACCAGCTGTGCGAGACCATCAATCAAGACGCGAAGGGCGCGCACGCGCGGGTCAAGCCGATCGAACCGCTGGTCCCTGGGCTGCTCGATTGGACCAAAGAAGCGAGCAACGCGCTCGAACTCGAGCTGGCCGACGGCGCGGGTCGGCTATTCTTGTTCGCGCACTGATAGCTTACCGGTTGCGCTGGGCGTGCGCCGCGCGGGTGGCGTGCGTCGTGGCGGGATGCGTACGCGGTCCATGTGCGGAATACGCACGCCCCCCGTGACCGGAATGCGATACACGGCCTGCTCGTGAATCAAGTTCGAATGCAGGCCGTTCGCCGAGCGGATCGCCTGCACGCTGATGCCGTATTTCTTGGCGATCATGCCCAGCGTCTCGTTCTTCTTGGCCTTGTGCGACAGGTACTGCTCCGGCACTTTGACGATGTTGTGGCGCGCAAGCGAGGAGTAGCAGCGGCGTGCCGTCTCTTGAGAGATCGGATTGAAGAAGCGCAGGTGCAGGTGCGTCGCGTGCCCCGGCGCGTGGCGGATGATCGCGCGAGAGGCGCCCTTGCCTTGGAAGACTTGGTCGAGCCACGCCGGGTCTTCGCCAATCGACAGCGCGTACTCTTTCAATGGCACTTGCAGCCCTGCGTCGAGCAGGATCAAGTCGATGTCGGTCTTGGCGATGATCGCCCGAACAAACGCCCAAAGCCGGGGAAAATCGAGATTTTCGCGAGTGCCGCGCGCGTACCACTTGGTGCCGTCGCGGTAGTAAAAGCTGATGTCCAAGTCGCGGCCCGCTTGGTGGCTGATGTGCGGGCGGAGCGGCCCGCCGTGCCGCGCGCCGATGTCGCCCAAGGCGAGCGGCGGCGTGTCCGGGAACTCGTCGTGCACCGCTTGCACGGCGGTGTTCAGGTAGTCGATGGTCTCCTGAGTCCCCCAGGCGCCACCGGGGTTGACCAGCGTGTACAGCGTGGAGGGCGTGGCTTGTACGCCGTTGACCAGCGCTCCGGCGTTGGGCGTGCCGACAGACATCGGCCCAAGCGACGCGAGATCAGTGCTCACCGCGCGCTCGATGCGTTCCTCGGACCAGCCGTCCAGCGGGTGGGGGACGGTGGTCGCGCTCGGCGGGGGCGCCGATTCGCTGTTGTCGCCTTCGTCGCTATCGCTATCGCTGTCAGTGTCGCCGGAGTCATCGAGCGGGGGATCGCTTGTGGGCAGCGCATCTGGGGTTGCGCTGGCGACGTTCGCGTTCGGCGCGTCCGCGGAGCCCGGGCTTTGAGCGCTGCGCAGGCGAGCGGCCCGGGGCGCGCAGGAAAGGCCTAGCGAAAGCGCGGCGAGCAGCGCCGTCGCCGGCCAGGCCTTCACTTGTTCGAGCGGTACCATTCGAAGGTGTGCCGCAACCCCTCGGCGATCGGCGTGGTCTTGCCCAGCGCGCGTTCGAACTTGCTCGGGTCGAGCACTGAGCGACCGATGTCCCCCGCGCGTGGGCCCGCGAACACCGTACGCAGCTCACGACCAGAGACGTTGCAGATCTGCGTCGCGAGCTCCAACGTCGATACCGAGATGCCGGTGCATACGTTCATCAAGCGCTCCGGGAGGCGATTTGCCAAAGCGGCAAGATTGGCGCGGGCGGCGTCGCCCACGTACACGTAGTCCCGAACGCAGCCCGAATCACCTTCGGTGTTTCGGGCATTGATACGCAAAGCTTCGCCGGCGAGGGCTTTGTCGAAGAAGATGGCCACGACGCCGGCTTCGCCGTGCGGATCTTGGCGCGGGCCGTACACGTTGGCGTAGCGCAGCACGGTGCTATCCAGGCCGTGGTGCGCCCGGTACACGTCGAGCAAGTGCTCGAAAGCCAGCTTGTGAATGGCGTACGGGCTGATCGGCGCGGGCCGCACGCTCTCGGTAGCAAGCTCGCCCTCCGCTACCTCGCCGCAGATCGCGCCGCCGGTGCTGGCGAACACGAGCTTTTGCACCTTCAGGGCCACGCAAGCGTCGAGTAGGTTGATGCCGCCAAGCACGTTGACCTCGGCGTCTAAGTGCGGCTCGCGGACGCTGACGGGTACGCTGATTTGCGCGCCTTGGTGGCTCACGAGCTCTGGTTTGAATTCCGTGAGCGCGCGCAGGATCGCTGCTCGGTCTCGCAGATCGACCTCGAACAGCGGTACTTCGGCGGGAATGTTCGAGCGCTTGCCAGAGCTCAGGTTGTCGAGCACTGCGACCGTGTGGCCTTCGGCCAACGCACCTTCGACGATATGGCTACCGATGAAACCGGCTCCGCCACTGACCAAAACTCTCATCCGCCCCTCATATAGCGGAGAGGCCGGGCGCTGCAAGCACGGCCCCTACAGGTTTTGGGAAGTCGGCTCGCTGCAGCAGCGAAATCCGATCTCCGCGCTGCGCGTACTGCGGGCATTCGTGGCCATTTTGGCTGTGCCGTGAACGTTCGAGTTGCACTGCAGGGACGGCATGCCGGCGACGCTCTTATTGGCGTCGAGGTAGCTGCCTCCACGGTCGAGGCACTGGTCCGAGGCACCGCTGTTTCCGAGACACGAATCTTCCCACTCGGAGACGTTGCCGCTCATGTCGTACAGCGCGTCGTAGCCGCCCACGCAGTCGGTATGCGGGCTGGCCAGGGGATGGACCGCTGAGTTGTCGACCCCCACGCAAGCATCGGCGTTGTAGGCGTTGCCGTAAGGGTAATCGAGGTCGCCAGCGTGTGAGCAGGCTCGGTACCAAGCGTCCTTACTCGCGTCGGCGAAGTCGGCGGGCGCGTTCGTGGCGCCAGCGAGGTTGCCGCATAGGTGCTTGTGATCCCACTTGCAGAACGCGGCCGCGTCGCACCAATCAACGCAAGCGATGGGCAAGTTCGGTTTGTTCGTCGGGTCGTACTGGTCGCATTGTCCAGTCGTGTCCGGCAAGAAGCTCGTGTTGAATCCGCAGGCTGCGCTCTGTCCGCTGGTGCCCGACTGTTGGTCGAGAAACAGCTTGTAGTCGCGGTTTCTGACTTCGGCTTGATCGATGCAGTAGTAGCCGGCGGCGGGCGGCGGCAGCGGTACCTCTTGAGAGACGCGGTTCGTGACGCCATCCGGACAATGAAGGGCGCCGCTCGAGCCACCCGAGCCCGCACTTCCGGCTGTCCCAGCGCCGCCGCTGGGCGCCCCCGCGGCGCCCCCGCCGCCGTTCTGTGTGCCCGCGGTGTTCGTGCCGCCGGACCCACCAGTGGCGTTGCCACCGTTCGCTCCACCGCTCTGGTTGCTGCCACCGTTGGACGCGCCACCGGCGCTGTTGCCGCCGCTAGGCGCGCCGCCGAGCTCAAGCGTGCCGCCGTTGGAGAACGCGCCGGCGTCGCCGCCGATCGTGGTTGTCATCCC
>DATCFJ010000964.1:0-3638 GCA_036509605.1 Polyangiaceae bacterium
CGATTTGCTCGAGCTTCTCGGCGATTTCCGGAGTCGCGCCGCGGGTGCGAGCTAGCTCTTTGGCGACATTCGCGGCGTCCGCGTCGCGCCCCACTTCGACGAAGCGCTCGAAGGCGCCGCGCAGCGACGCATTCCGCGCTGGGCTCGCCGGTGCCTCGACGTACCACTCGACGAGCTTCGATGCGACGACGCCTTTCCAGCCGAGCTCGTCGCCGAGCCGCACATACTCCTGCCTGCACGGCTCGTCGCCAGCGTCCGCCACCTGCATGAGTGCCGCCAGCGCTTCGTCGCTCTTCTTGACCTTCTCGTGTAGGATTTCTGCGAGTCGGCGAGTCATCCGACTCACCTCCTCTTCGTCACCCTCGACTTCGATCAATTCCGCGAGGTGCTTGGCAACGCGCGGCCAATCTCCGAGCTTTTCACAAAGCTCCGCCAAACGAGACACGACATCGAAATTCTCTGAATCGAGCGCACGCACCAGATCCAGTGCACCTACGGCGGCCTGCGGATCGTCCAGCGTGCCTTGGTAAAGCTCCGCCAGGCGCTCAGCGACCTTCAGCTTCTCGGCCGGGTCCTCCAGGACCTGCAGTCGCCGTTCCCAGGCGATTGCAACGCCTTTCGGCTCGTCCAAGCGTTGATAGAGCTCGGCGATCTTGACCAGAGCTTCGTCGTGCTTCGGGTCGAAGTCCTTGAGCACTCGCTCGTACAGCGCGATCGCGCCCTTCAAGTCGTCGAGCCCGTCACTCGTGATCGTTGCTTGGCGCAAGAGCACGAGTACCTGCTCGGCCGGTTCTTTCGCCGCGCGCTCCAAGCGTTGCAGCAGCGCAATCGCGTCTTTGAACTCAGCGCGTTGCTCTGCGTCCTCGGCAAGCGTGTTCAACGCCTCGAGATCGTCGCCGTCTTGCAGGAGGTCCTGCAGTGTTTGGCGGGCGGCATCGGCGTTGCCGAGCGTCTCGCGCTGAATCTTGGCCGCTCGTTTGCGCAGCTCGGAGCGGCGCACGCGATCTTCGAGCTTCTCCGCGCGCCGCAGCAAAAACCCGGTCAGCTCCTCGTTGCGGGCAGCGTCGACGTAGCGTTGCTCGAGCTCGCTCGCATACGTGTCATTGACGGGGTCGAGCTCCGTCGCCTGCTCGAGCCGGAGCACCGAGCTCGACTCGTCGCCAGCGCGCAACAGGTAGCCAGCCTCGCTGGCCAACAGAGCGGCTTTCTCGCCCGCCCCCGTCGTCAGTTGCGCCCGTTCGTCCGTTGCCGTGGCGGCTTGATCCCAAGCCTCGGCAGCGACGAAGCAACGCTCTGCGGACTCCCACAGCGGAGCGCGCTTCAGAAGCGATGCGGCTTCTGAGTACGCCTCGCCCGCCGTCAGCTGTTCTCCCGCTGCTTCGCGCAATTCGGCGAGTTTTTGCAGGAGCGGGCCGCGCTTCGAGTCACCGCTGACCGCGTCGATGTTTTCGGCGATGGCTTGTATCGCACGATCCGGTCGAGCCGCTTTCTCGAAGAAGCCAACCGCCGTGGTAATTGCTTCCTCGTCACCGGTCGCGAGGGACGCGATCCGCGCCCAAGCCTCACCGGTCGCAAACGGATCTTTTCGCTTCTGCTCTTGTAGCTTGGCCAGCGCCTTCTCGAGCGAGATGCGCGCTTCGATGTCGAGCGTCAGCTCTGCTTCGTCCGCCAAGAGCGTCGCAAGCTCGTCCCAGCGCGATTGCTTCTCTAGCAGGCGCTTTAGCGCACTGCGGGCCGGTTCGTCGTCAAGGTCGATGGCGAGCAGCGCCTTCAGGCTGCCAATCGCGCCTTCGATATCGCGCAGCTGCGTCTCACACAGCCCGACCACTTCGCGCAGCCAGCCCTGGCGCAGCTCGGTGTCCGAATTTTCGTCTGCGCCCGCCGCCTTCAAAATATCGCGCAGATCTTGGTACTTCTTGGTCTGCCGTAGAAACGGCTCCAAGAAACCTATGGCCTCGCCGTTGCCGGGTTCAATCGCCAATACTTCGCGGAACTTGGCAGCCGCGTCATTGCGCTTGGCCTTGCGCGCGAGAGCCTGAGCCATCTCCAGCAGTGCAGCAACGCGCTCGGCGTCAGCGGCGGTCGCTGGCGGCGCCAACGCGTCGAGCAGAGACTCGTCGCCACCCGCAGCCATGGCTTCGGAGATCAACTTGCGCGCCTCAGTAGCAAGCGCGCCCTCCGGGCTCGCTTTCAGATAAGCCGCCGCGCGCGGCGCGACCTCCGCGGAGCGGTCGAGTTGCTCGGCGTAATACATCGCGAGCTGCACCGCGCGATCATGCGTCGGCACGAGCTCCAACGCGCACAACGAGTACGACAGCCCGTGCTCACCCGGATATTCCTCTGCCAGCTCCACGAACAGCCCGGCGGCTTCGTCGAGCTCAGCCTCCGGCACGGTTTGCCCGGCCTGCACGCGCTCCAGAACCACGCTGCCGAACTGCTGTTTGAGCGTCGCATCCTGCCCGCCCTCGAGCTCGCGCGCACGGCGAAACGCTTGGGCCGCACCTTGAAAGTCGAGCGCGTTCTTACGGACGTCGCCTTCGTCTTGGTAGAGCGCGATCTTGCGCTCGTCGTCGCTGACCAGCTGCTGCTCGAGCTCGAAGTAAGGCACTGCCTCGCCCCATTGGCCGGCAGCCTTATGCAGCTCGCGGATCGCGTAGATCGAAAACTGGCTAGCAGCGTCGAATTCGATCGCGCGTTTGTAGCTCTCGATCGCCTTTTTTGGCTGATCGAGCGGCGGATTTTGCCAGAGTTGGCCGAGCTCCTCGTGAAGCACCGCGACTTGCGAACGCAGCTCCGGATCTTGTTCGGATAGCAACCCGAGCGCCTTGGCTCGGCGCTCCAGCAGCGCGACAAGCGCCTTGTTGTCCCCTTTCTCACGGTACAATTCCGCGAGCCGTTCCGCAGGCGTAGCTTGTGTAGGGTCGCGATCGATCGCGATCATGAGGGCGCGCGCGGCGCGGTGCGCATCCCCGAGCGTCGTCGACCAGACGTTCGCCGCTTCCGTCAGCCAATGACAGGCGAACGCTGGATCGCTCGTCGCTGTCCCGACTTTTTCCAGCAACATCGCATACGACTTCGGATCGCTCTGCCCCGCTTGATGGGCGTAAGTGATCGTTTCCTGGTCGTGCGGATTTTGGACCAGACGCTGAACCAGCGTCTCCATTTCACGAGGGTCCATATTGCAGTGACGCTAACACGCGGCCAGAACGGCCCGCAACGCGCAATGCCCAATCGTTTCGCAGGATTTCGGGGCCGCGTTCGGCCGTCTAGTCGAAACGGCCGTAGCGTTCGTTGCCCTTTTTCTGAAGCACGGGCTTGGCGCCAATGTGAGTGTGAGCAGCATGCTTCGTCGGCGACGCGCTGCCTCCGGTCACAGCTGACGGCGAAGGCGCTTCCGCGCTGGAATTTTCCAACGCGCTCACACTCGAAGTTGAAGGCGTTTCTGGGGCGCGGCTCTCCGTCTGAATTGACTGAAGCGCGCTGGAACCGGTTCCGGAATCCACGCCGTACGCGGCCACGCGCCGCTGTCGTGAAAACAGACCAAACCCCAACAAGAGCAGCAGAAAGCCCGCCACAAACAGCAGCGGAGCACGCCAGGGTCGCGCCTCCTTTTCTTTCCCGACCGTCAGGCGAGGGCC
>DATCFJ010000965.1:0-9660 GCA_036509605.1 Polyangiaceae bacterium
GAACCGTGGTCAGGCCGGGCCAAAACAGAGTGGCCGCCGGAATGTCGTCGAAGCCAACGACCGAGACGTCCTTCGGGATGCCGACGCTTTGTGCGTGCATCGTGCGCATGAAGCCGAGCGCCATGATGTCGTTGGCCAGCACCACCGCCGTCGGGGCCCGGCTGCGCGCCATCTTCAGCCACTTTTCCGCGTACGATTTGCCTTCGTCGGCGTGGTAGCGCGGCGCGAAGATCACATTGCTCGGCGTCAGCTTCACTTTGTGCGCGCTCAACCCCTTTTCCAAGCCTTCGTAGCGCTGCTGGCTGTCGAGCGACTCTTTGGGGCCGCCAACGAAGGCGATCCGGCGATGCCCGAGGTCGTACAGATGATCGGCAATTTCGCGACCCGCGTCGGCATTGTTGCTGCGCAACACCGCGCCCGACTTGAAGCTTTCATCGGGCGTAATCAACGCCAAGGCGACCTTGGCTTTACGCGCGGCCTCGACCACGGAGCGCTCGCGGCGGCCGGGACGCGCGAAAATCAGACCATCGACGCGCCGCTCGCGGATCCAAGACAGCACCGTAGTGGCGTCGTACGTGCCCTTCAGCACCAAGCTGCCGACCAAAAGCGAGATGTGCTTGGCCGTCAGCTCCTCCTCGATGCCACCGAGGATCTGCGTGATCCATTCGCTCTGGCTGTCTTCCATGACGAGCCCGAAGCAGCCGGCACGACCCAGCGAGAAATTTCGCGCTGTCGTCCACGGCGTGTAGCCGAGCTTGGCGATCACTTTGGCGACGCGCGCCTTGACCTCCGCGCTCGCGTAGCCACCGTTGATGACCCGCGAGACAGTGCTCTTGGAGACCTTGGCGTGCTTGGCGACTTCTGCGATATCGGTGCGGTGAGCCATTTACCGCGTAGCGTAAGGCAACTCGCTAGCGCATGAAACCGCTACCAGGAAATCTGGCACGAATTTCCAGAAATGTGGAATCGGATTCCAGGTCGCTACGCAGGTCGGCGCGGCGGGCGGCGACCCCCAGGGCTCAGTGCCCACCGACAATCCCGGAGATTTCCGCGTAATCCCCGTCTTCGACCGCGCCTTGGATGGCGCACCGGATCTTGCCCTTGGGGTCGACCAGGATGTGAAACGGCAGCGGCGCGTCCGGACTTTGACCAGCGGCTTTCAGCCAATCTTCCCGCTCGCTACCTTCCTTGAGCCAGTAACTGGCGTGCAACCCTGCCGCGGGTTCTGTATCCAAGAAGTCGTCCAGTTGTCGCTCGTCATCGTCGAGCGACACGAACGAGAGCCGGAACGCCGCTCCCGAAGCGGCAAGCTTCTGCTCGAAGCCGAGCAAGCGCGGAATCTCTTCCTTGCACGGCGCGCACCAGGCGGCCCAAAAGTTCACCCACGTCCACTTGCCGGAACCCGTCGCGAGAGAATCTGGCGGCACGCTCGCGTCCTTGCCCGCGGCGCGCGACAGATGCTTCTTCGGAAACGAGCGCCCGGCGTCGGCTTGTTTGCCTCCGCACAGCGAGCGCGGTTTCTTGGGCGCGCTCGGCTGGGTGGTCGCAACGGGAATCGTCGCTTGTGTCGTGACCGGCGCGGGCCCGGTTTGGGTGATGGCTTGGCTGCGCTCGTTGGTCGCCATGGGCGCGTCTTTACCGGACACGCTGTCGCAGGCTGCCAATACAGGCAGGGTGACGAGCGCAACGCGCAGGCTCGAGCTCAGAGTCGGCAATCTACCCATGACACGAACGCGCTCCGATTGATGGCTTCCTCGTCGCACTTGACGTCCCCGCGAGAGCTCGGCCACGTGCAGTAATCTTTGGACAGCTGAGCGAACTCGTTACCGAGCCACAAAAGCCCGACCTTTTGCTCGATATCCGGGTCGTTGGCGACCTTGTTCAGGTCGAACATGACCGAGTTGGCGCGGCGATGCGAGAGCGCGCGGTTTTTCTGCGGATTACCGGTCTTCGAGGCACGCGCAACGACGAAGAAGTAGCGCGCGCCCTTACGCTCGAACCACTTGTCCTCGAGCAGCTTCTGCGCTTTATCGTCGAGCTTGTCTTCACCTTCGTCGAACATCACCACTGCGCCGCGGTCCTTGAGCGGGGTGAACAGAGCGTTGAAGTCATCGTCACTGATAGCAGCAAAGGTTTTCACGTCCGCCGGCTGGCAGCCGCGCCGCGAGTCACCCTCGGCGAGACCGCACGAGTGCAGCACGCGCTCGAGCACTTGCTTGAACTGCGGCGTGCAGTAACCGACCTCTGACTGGTCCGCGACGGCCACCTTCGGCTTCTCCGCTTCAGGCGTGGTCAAGCGCTCAGCCGCGCCGGACACCCAAAGCCGCACCGCAATCGCCGCACCGAACACGAACAGCGCGCCGGCACCAAGGCCCGCCGCGGCTGCGATCGGCATCTGCGAAGCCGCGCTCACGCCGCCTCCGCTATTCGCCGGCTGCGTCATTTCAGCACCTCCGGGGCCAATTGGCCGAGCGTGAAGCGCAGCCCCAAATCCGTGTCTTCATCGCAAACGCGACGATTGCCCAGGTACATCTGCGGGGTCGACACAGGGACATTGTTGTCTGACGCGAAATGCAGGTGATTGTTCAGGCGTTGGTCGGTTTTGCGGTCGTCGACGCATTTCAGCATCGTGTCGCCCCACTTTTGCTTGATCGCGGCGCGCAGCGTGTCCGGGCCCTGCTTGCCGGCGCGAGTCAGGTATTCCTGCTCTTCGAACGCCCACTCGAGCACCTGGCGTGCCTGGCTGCCGCCGCACAAGACAGCCTTCGACACGATGCACGCCCCCGGATGCAACGCTGAGTCGAGCATCCAGTTGCACGCGTTATCGAGTGGAAATAGCGCCAGGTTGATGTCGAGCTTCTCGATGATGTTCTCACCCACGAGGCGTTCGTGGAACGCTTTACACGTGGGGCACAAGGGATCTTCGAACAGAAGCGTCGGTTGAATCGGGCGAGTCGTGGCAATTTTGACGAACTCGTCGTTCTTTATCTTGGGTACCTTCAGCTCGCCGCACTTCGTGAGGTAAGGGCGTTCGTCGGGGGCGCTCGCCGCATACACGAGCGCCGGGATGAGCGAGACCGCGCCCAGCGAAATCAGCCAAATTATCGGCAAAACGGGGCCCACGACGGCGCGCGGCTCGCTCGGCGTCTCGCTCTTGCTAGCGGCGAGAAAGCCGAGGATGCCAGCGCTGGCCAAGAGCAGCGACGAAATGTAGATGCCCGCGCACGTCTTACACACGGTGCCGAGCTTGGTCACCGAAATCGTGAACATGATCAGCGACGCAAGCAGCGGAACCAAGCTCACCACACCAAAGAAACGCCAGGCGCGCTTGGGCGCGCGCGCGCCGTACACGAGCAGGTACACCGCAAAGGCCGAGAAAAACGCGAACGACCCGAGCGCGAACAGCGAAATCGGGATGCCTCCCCAGTAGTGCTCTTTGAACAACGCCGAATACGGGCTGTACATCGCGACGCGGCAAGCCTCAGCCTCGGATGTTGCCGGAGCACCCGGAATGAAGCTGCAATGCACGTCGTGCAAGCGCCGGTCGAGGTGCTTCGCGTAGTCGAGCGTCGAGTTCGACGCGAACAACAGCCCGAGCAGCGACGCAACTAAGGCGAGAATCGCCGGGAGTTTGGACTTCTGGCCAGGCATCGCGAGCGAGGTTGGCAAGATTCTGCCGCAAAATGCAAGGTTTAATCCCGAATTGGGAGCCCAGCGGAAGGCGTCGTTCACAGCGCCTTTGGCGCGCGCTCCGAATGCAAAAGTTTTACATGGAAGGCGCGGACTCGAAGGCACCGACGGGGTCAAGCATTAACCTCATGCTCGGGGGTCGTGCGCTTCGAGTCGATAGCCGTTCCGCGCGAGTAAACAGTCGGGAGCCCCGACCAATCTAGGTCTGAGAAAGGCCAATTGTGCCGGTAAATCAGCTGCGCCCCGCCCGCTGATTGGTGGGGAGTCCCCACTATTTTGCCTGCGGGAAAAGGGTCGTGCGAATTGGCGCTAGCGGGGCGCGCCGCGTGACCTGCAAAAATCAGGTCACTTCTTTGGGCTCTGCGCGGAGGCGCCCGACAGCAACCGTTCCGCCTCACTGCGGCCTGGTTGGCTCTTCGGCGAATCAGCCAGAAAACGCTGTAGCAGCGGGGTTGCGTCAGCCGGACGCTTCAGGAAATCCGAGTACAGAATCGCCAGATTGAACGTCGCGTCCAGGTTCTTGGGCTCGCGCTCGAGGATCTGCTTCAGGAGCTTCTCGGCCTCGAGATAGCCCGATTGGTCATCCCGCTTGCCCTGACCGCGGCGCGCGGCGGCCAAGCCGAGCATCGCGTCGGTGCTCTCGGGCTCGATGTCCAGCACGGCGCGGAATTCCTGCGCGGCCTTGTCGTACACGCCAGCTTGCAGCAGCACCGTGCCGGTATTCAGGCGAGCAGTGGTGTCCTTCGGATCGAGCTCGCTGGCGCGCTGGAAGTGTTTGAAGGCGACCGCGTCGTCACCCTTCTTCAAGGCGATCAAACCGGCGGCACGCTCGGCGACCGCGGATTTGTCGTCCGCCTTCAGCGCCTCCTCGATCAACAGCTCTGCCGTATCGATCTCGCCCCGCTCGACGTTGGCGAGCGCGAGCTCGCTCAGCGCGTAGGGGTCACTCGAGTGGTACACCAAAACACGCTGCGCAGCTTCGATCGCTTGTTTGACCTGGCCGCCCTCGCGTAACGCCGTAATCAGCGCGATGGGCGCTATCTTCGCGTCCGGGTTCTGCGTCACGAACCCTTGCAGTGCGTCGATCGCGCCGTCCGCGTCGCCAGCTCGGCGACGCACCTCCGACAATGCCACCACGACGTCTTCCGCATTGGGAGCGAGCTTTGCGGCTTGTGAGAGCTCGCGCTCGGCGGCCTTTAGATCGCCCTTGTCCGCCAAGAGCACGCCCAAATTGTAATGAGCCTCCCAAAGCCCGGGATCGGCCGTCACCGCGTCACGCAGCAGGCCGATCGCGTGATCTTTGCCGGTCGCATCCTTGGCGCTCTGCACGCCCTGCACCATCTTGCTCACAGCCTGCGGGTTAGCCGGCGGCAGGACGGGCGTTTCCACCTTCTTGTGGGCCGCACCACAGGCCAACAAGAGAGTTGCCGTGGCGACCAGCGGAGCCCAACGCTGGAAAATCATTTCTTGGTCCCCGCGGCTGCTTTTGGCAGAGCGCTTGGAATCAAGAACTTCTCGCTACCGCCCGCGTTCGTGCGGCGCGTGCCGTCGATCAACGCGGGCATGCGCGTCGAGCCGCGCGAACGTAATTTGAACCCGGTCTCCTTCAGCGGCGCGTACAGCTCCGAGTTCAAACGGCCGAGAGCTTCGCGCATCTTGGCGGTCCAAGAGTTGAAGATGCCAAGCTCGATCGCCTTTTGCCAGCCGCTCTCGTAAGCTTCCAAGCTGCGCTCTTCGATCGGCACGACGAACTCGTCGATCGACTGGCTGTACTGCTCTTTTTCGTCTGCGCTCAGCTTGTCCGGCGGCGGTGAAGTCCTGAGGGCAGTGGAGAACGACTCGTACGTGAAGCCGATCTGATACAGGGCAGCGGTCGTCCACTCGGCGACGCCCATTTCGGCGGTGCCCAGGAAGGTTTCGGCGGCCTTTTTCAGCAGCTCGCTCTTCTGCTTCAGGCGCGCCTTGAGCTGCTTCACGTCGCCTTCGATCTTTACGGCTTCGTATTTGGCGAGCACGGCTTCGCCCTGCATGTAGCGGGCTTTGGCTGCGTAGTATTTGCCGCGGTCGTTCAGCTTGCTCTTGTTCTGCGTGTAGACGTGCAGCGCGCGGTCGAGCGCCGCTGAAGCGCCGCGCTCGTCGTCGGACTTCACGGTCGCGAGCCGAACCAGCGCTTCGATCTGACCGTTCACGCTGCGCGCGTTCTTCGAGTACTGGTCATACAGCGCTTCAGCGTCCTTTTTCTTGCCGGCCTTTTCGTGAGCCTTGCCCATCAAGAAGATGACTTCGTCTGCGGACTCGTCACGCGGATAGTACTTCCGAAACTTGTTTCCGCTGTCGATGGCCTTGTCGTGCTCGCCGACGGTCGTGCGCAGAAGCACCGCGTTGTACGCCGCGTCTTTGTGGTGCTCGCTCTTCGGCCAATTGTCGGTGATGGTCGCGTGGTAGTCGGCGGCTTTGCTAAACAAACCGACTTCCTGGAACGTCGTGGCTGCGATCCACACGCCCTGCGCGGCTTCGTCGCGCTGCGAGTGGTGCGTGATGAGCAGCGTGGCAGCGGTTGCCAGAGTCTCGAGATCGCCGGCCTTTTTGGCCTCCACCTCGGCGTTGACGGCGGCCTGCGCGGCGCGCGGTTCCTTGGGAAATTCGTTGGCCGCTCGCAAATAGGCGGCTGCGGCTTTGGCGTGCTCGCCCTGCTCCGCGAGCTGCTCGCCTTGCTTGAACACAGAAGCGACGATCAACGCATTCAAGCGGCCTTGCTGCTCGGACGCTTGGAACGCGGGCGCCGTTTTCAAGCGCCGCGCCCAAGTCTCGATGTTGCTGTAGTCACGGCTCTTGTTGAACGAGTCGAGGATGAGCTCGCCGGCGCCGACGGCGTATTTGCTGTTCGGGTACTTCTCGAGCAAAAGGCCCCACTGACGCACTGCCGGGTCGTACACCTGGTAGTCGTAATACAGCTTGCCTTGGCGAAAGAGCAGCTCAGGGATCTGCTTATCGTCAGGATAGTTCTTGATGTAGAGTTCCATCGCTTCGGTCAATTGCTTGTCCGTGGGCGACTCTTCTTGCTTCTTGCCAGCGGCCTTGGCTGCGTCGAACTCCGCTGCGCGCGCGACTTCCAAAGCGGCGAGCGCGTTGTACAGAGCCGTGCGCGAGTATTTCCCCTTCGGGTTCAAGCGCACTGCGGCTAAATATGCGTCGGCCGCGCCAGTCGCATTCTGCAAGCGATAGAAATAAATCTCCGCCAGGTTGTAGTTGACCTCGTAGGCCTGCGTGCCTGTGCCAAACCGGCTCAGATACACCTTGTACAGGTTGGCCGCCCCTTGGAACTCGGCCTTGCTGACCTTGTCGGCCTGAGCTTTGGCGTGTAGCCCGACTGCGTCCTCGCGCAGCTGCTTTTCGGTCGCGGCCTCTGCTGCGGCCAGCGTGGCCGGGGCCTGCGCGCTGACCCAACCGGAGGCTGCGGTCTTCGACTTTCCGCCCACGACCTCGGGCGCGACGTAGTCGCGAACGCTGACTTTGTAGTCTTCCTCGAGCGCGCCCCATGCTTCGAGCGTCGAGTGCCCTTGCGCGATTTGCAGCTGGTAGCGGTAGGCCTCCGGGCTCGTCGGCTCGAGCTTGAGCATCAACCGGTAGGCCTCGATGCCGCGCTCGTACTGCGCTTGATCGAAGAATGCGTCGGCCAGCGCGTGCACGATCTTGCCGGCGAACTTGTCGCCGCCTGCTTTGGTCAGGAAGCGATACATGTCCTCGGCGCGGTTGTTCTCGTCTTCGACGAACACGGCGACCAAGTTTTTGAGCGCTTCGTTCTGCAGCTCGTCCAGCTCGTCGCGCCGCTTGCCAGCGACTTTGCCACCCTGGTCGCTGGTCGCTTGAAACACGATCAAAAAGCGCTTGGCGGCTTCTTCGGATTTGCCGAGGCGCCACAGAGTCCAAGCGCTCTTGAACAACGCGAGGTCATACAGCTCGCTGTCCTTGTATTTGAGAACCTGCTCGTACTCATTGAACGCGGTTTCGTAGTTCGGCGCGTCTTTCGTAAACTCGTACTCGGCCCGCACCATGTGCGCGTCGGGGATGAAGCGGCTCTCGGGGAACCACTCGATGATCTTGTTGAAGCGGCTGAGAGACTCGTCGAATTTGGCCTCTTCGTTGGCCAAAAAGCCGTCCACGTACAGCGCCAGATCGTACTGGGGAAAGGTCTTGTAGTTCTTCAGCACACGCAGGAAGCGGGCGCGCGCTTTCTCGTAGTTGGGGTTCGGCGGGTCCTTCTCGGCTCGCTGCTCGGGCGGCAGCGCTTCCCACTTTTGAAAGCGCACTAAAAAGTCGTCGCGCGCGTCCTCCCATTCGAGCTCGCCCATGCGCAGCAGCGCCTCGGGCATCTCGTTCGAGCCCTCGGGTGATTCGTCGATGAACTTGGACAGCAGGCCCATCGCCTCGATGCGCAGCTTCTTCTCCTGCACGATGTTGCGCTGGATGCGCAGATCGATCTTGCGCGCCAGGATGCCGCGCAGGGCTTCCGGGATCTGCAGGCTGACTCGATAGCCGCGCTGGTCGCGGGCTTGCTCGGCGGCTTTCTTCTTGATCGTCGGCCGCTCTTGGGTGCCAATCGCGCGCTCGCCGGCGGGTTTGATGTGCGCGCTTTCGCCGGCCATGCTCGGTGCGGCGGCGGTCTCCACGGCGAACGAGGGCAACGCGAACGACAGCGCAATGACTCCCGCCGCTACGCCCAAGGCGCGCTGCGCGCTCTTCGCTGGTCGTCCGAGATTCATGCGAGCGATCGTCCGCTTCATCGGTCAAAGAGCCGGAGGCCCCAAGCACCAGACTAGCCGCTCGCACGACGCCGAAGCAACGTCAGAGGCCCTCCTACACTCGCCCACTCCCAGGCGCTGGGCCTTTCCTAACGATGCGCGGAATGCTCAGTGCGGGAAACTGTCGGCGAGGCGCAAAAATAACTGCGTCCACGCGAGATCCCCGTACCCTTCACCGAAGCGCACGAACACGGCGTTGCGGTCTGGAACGACGAAGATGTACTGGCCTTGGTAGCCTTTGGCGAAGTACCCACGGCCGTCGCGAGTCAAAAACCATTGGTACATGCCACGGCGCACCCAACCATCGGTCGTGTGTACCCAGCCTGCGACCGGGTCGGGCGTTAGAGATCGCGCGACCCAGGCGGGCGGCAAGATCTCGCGGCCGTTGCATGTGCCGCCGTGCAGATACAATAATCCCAAGCGAGCTTGGTCGCGCGCAGTGGCGTTGAAGCCGCCGAAGAACTTCTCCACGCCGCGCGCCTCGCTGTCCAATGACCACGATGCGGCGTCCTGTGCGCCCAGCTGGTCCCACAGCTCCCGCTCGAAGTAGTGAGTCACCGTTTCAGTACCGAGGTGCCGGTGAAGCACGTCCCAGAGCAGCTGGATGTTCACGCTGCCGTATAAGTAGTGCCGCCCTGCGGGCCACTTCGCGTCGTACGAATAGATCAGATCACGTAAATCCGTCGTGTAGTACAGCTTCGCGCCGGCAAGCGACTCCTCGTCGAAGTCGATGCCCGACGTCATGCGCAGCAGTTGCTCTTCGGTAATCGCGCCGTAGCCCGCTTTCTGCGAAAGCTCGGGAATGTCCTTCACTACCGGTTGGTCGAGTGAAGACAAAAGCCCCTGGCTCAATGCCCGCCCGATCAGCGCGGCCGCGAACGTCTTGCTCACGGAGAACCCGGGCAACTGCGTCGCCCTGGATACGCCCCGAAAGTAACGCTCGTACACAACGCGGTCGTCGTGGATCACCACGAATGCCCGCGTCTGTTGCGCTTCCAAGAACGCGTCGAATGAGGCGTAACGCGCGCGCTCCGCGGCGGTCAGCGCGAACTTGGCCTCGCCGGTGCTCCTCTGTAGCGGCAGCGGCGAGTGCGATGCCCGCACTGGCCGACTGTCGAAGCTAGCCGCAGCCGCCAGCGTGGGGGTGTTGTAGTAGACGATGCGCGCG